>CAJTVR010000107.1 GCA_910580075.1 uncultured Eubacterium sp.
TATTGGTAAAGCCGTTTTTTCTTGCATAGTCCTCTAAAATCCGCTTCTGGTTCTCAATGCTGACGAATTTCCCGGCTCGCTCATTGTCATGGCTCAATCATTCGTACAAGGGTGTTATTTTGGTTTTCAGCATAGCGTTGTCCTGCTTTATTCCAGTTTCATCACTTTAATAAATTGTTTCACCCAGATATTTATCATGCGGAACTATCAGACACTTTTCTATCGATTTCTAATAACTTTCGTAGAGATTCTTTTGTGCTGTTCCGTAGTTTTCTTTCGTATCAAATTCTTCTGTTTTTTTCGGTTTGACCTGATATATGCATATTTCATTAAATGACATCTAAAACCTCCTCTTCTGACCTTCTTCACAAGTTCTCTGTATACTTCTTAATAATTACGATGCTGCTTATTCTAAAATATCATATTTTAATTCAAAAATAAATGGTCTCCGTCCGGCGTCCGGCTAATCCATGATACCAGCCTGTACAAAGTATCCCGTCTCACACTCCCGCAATACCCAGCGCTTCCACAGCAACGCTCCCGCCTCTGGCTATTTCAATACGGTTTGCAAAACATTTCCCCAGCAGAGCAATCAGATCATTATTCTGCCTCTCTGTTTTTACACTTTCTAACAGCACCGCATCCCGTCCATAATCAATCACCGATGTGTGAAAGACCTTCGATATTCTAAAAATTTCTTCGATATCCTTCTTTGTACAGCTGCTCACTTTTACAAACATCAGCTCTTTCATATGAATAGCAGTATCTGTATAGTCAGCTGCTTTTATGACCTCCACACTTCTGTTCAGCTGCTTTTTTATCTGCTCAAATGTCCGGTCATCGCTTGTCAGACTGATTGTAATGCGGGAAATGGTTTTATCTTCTGTAACGCCAGCGGTCAGGCTGTCTAAGTTATAAGATTTTCCAGAAAACAGTCCGGTTATTTTAGCAAGCGCACCAATTTCATTTTCTACAAACAGGCAGAGACATCTTTTTTTCATACCAGCTGTCCTCACTTTCTAAAATCATTTCATCCAGGGCGTTTCCGGGCGGTACAATCGGCATAACGTTTTCTTCCCTGTCAATGATAAACTCAATGATAACCGGAACTTTCCGGTTATTCTTTGCCGTTTCCAGCGCTGCAGCAATTTCTTTCTCATCAGTTACCCGGATGCCGGCCGCGCCATAACTTTCTGCTAATTTTATAAAATCGGGTGTATATTCCGGACAGCATTCTGTCGGAGTGCTGCAGCTGACGCCGCAGCTTTTCCTATAACGCATGCAGGTACTTGAATAACGCTTATTAAAAAACATTTCCTGCCACTGCCTGACATTCCCCAAATAGCCGTTATTTAAAATACAGATTGTAACTGGCAGTTCATATACCACCGCAGAGGCAATTTCCTGTATGTTCATCTGTATACCGCCGTCGCCCGAAACCACAACCACATCTGCATCAGGATTTCCGATCTGTGCTCCAACTGCTGCCGGCAGACCATATCCCATTGTTCCTAATCCGCCGGAAGTCAGCATTTGCTTTTTTTCATCCAAATCAATAAACTGCGCTGCCCACATCTGGTTTTGTCCTACATCTGTAGTAATAATAGCCTCTTCAAAAATCCTGCTGACAGACCTCATAATTTTTTCTGGTGTCATGCCGTCTTTTTTCATAGTGACAGGGTATTGCTGTTTCCATTCATGAATCTGGTCCACCCAGGCCTTAATATCTAAATGCTCTGCTTTTTCAGCCAGTTTACTGACTGCTGTTTTTGCGTCTGCTACAATCGGAACATCGACGGCTATATTTCTTGAAATAGCGGCAGCATCTATATCAACATGAATAATTGCTGCATCTGAAGCAAACAGTTCCGTCTTTCCCGTAATCCGGTCGTTAAACCTGGTGCCAATAGAAAAAAGCACATCACACTTACTGACTGCCATATTGGCTGCCCGGCTGCCATGTATGCCTATATTGCCCGCATATAAATCATGTGTGGAAGGGATAGTGCCTTTTCCCATAATGGTTGTAACCACCGGCACCCCTGTTATTTCCGCAAGACGCAGCATCTCTTTTCCGGCACGGCTGATACGGACACCGCCGCCAGCAAGAAAAACGGGTCTTTTTGCATGATTCAGTAAATCTATCGCCTTTTTGATCTGTCCGCTATGTGCGGAACTATTCGGTTTATATCCTCTGATTTCTATTTTTTCAGGATATTCAGCGCTGCCATATGCTCTTTGTATATCTTTTGGCAAATCTACCACAACAGGCCCCGGCTTTCCCGTCTTTGCGATATAAAATGCTTTTTTTATAATTCCAGCCAAATCCTCTCTTCTGCGGACAGTTACTGCATATTTGCAGATGCTCCTCGTAATTCCAGCAATATCCACCTCCTGAAAAGCATCATTACCTATAAGCCCTGTCGGAACCTGCCCTGTAAAACAGACCAGCGGAACGCTGTCAAAGTCTGCAGTTGCAATCCCTGTCACTAAATTTGTCGCACCGGGTCCGCTCGTAACCAGACAGACACCTGTTTTTCCAGTTGAGCGTGCATATCCGTCAGCAGCATGTACTAATCCCTGTTCATGCCTTGCCATAAAAACATGAATGTCATCTTCCCCATATAAAGCATCAAACAAATCAATGACCTGCCCGCCCGGATATGCAAAGAGCGTATCTGTCTGCTCGGCTTTTAATGCTTTTACGAACAATTCTGCTCCTGTTATATACATATTTATTACCTCCTTTTCATGCATGTACTTGCATGCATACTGGATAATATAAAAGGCACATTAAAATTAGTGCCCTTTTTCTTCCCTTATAATACTATAAAATCAGTACATTTTTCTCTGCAATTCTTTGTTTACTTTCTAATCCATACCAGTTTTTTTATTCTGAAAATCTTGGATTTCTTTCTAATTGCTTCCAGTATTACTGCTCTGAAATACCATCCGCAAAAATCTTCACACTATATTTTATAAATTCTTCCCTGCTTGTTTTTACAAGATTTTGATTGAAAGACGCGTTCAAAAACGTATAACCAAATGTCGAGGAAAAAATCGTCATTACAAGACTCTCAATATCAGGATGAGAAATCTTTCCCATTTCCTCCATCTTTTTGAAATATTCCGTCAGAAAATCTACAAACGTCTGCGGTACTTTCATAATAAACGGCGCTGTTTCATCATAAAGCTGCGGTGCCCTCAGTCCAATGGATAAGTTTACAAAATCCGGCGTTATTTTGTCCATATAAGTATTCATAAACATTTCTAAGTCCGGTTTCAGCTCCCACTGCACGTTCTCAAAAATATCATGCGTAACATCTGCCCGCCATTTTTCCTGCGCTACTCCCTCCAGTACAATCTCTTTTTTACTTTTAAACTTTCTAAATAAAGTGCACTCATTCACTCCGGCTAAACGGGCAATGTCTTTCGTAGTAGTAACAGCATATCCCTTATCACGAATAAGTTCCATAGCGGCATCAATGATTCTCTGGCTTGTCTCATCCATCCCTTTACCTCCATGCAAGTACTTGCTATCATTTTAGCAGCCGATTATTAAAATGTCAAGACAATTTACAGTCTGACCCGTAAGAAAGTTTGAACGGGCAGTTTACACTGGAACAGATTTTATTGAATCTGTATCCAGTCTGGCTGCTCTGAAAGCGTAACTTCATAGCTTTTAATACCGGCATCGTACTGGCTCTGTGTAATTTCTTTCCCATTTTGAAAATAAGTAAACACAGGCTCTTCTCCTTCCAAATGGCCGGCAGAACTAAACGAATCAGCCAGTTCCGGCGTAAATCCGTCACTGCCTATTTTGTAAAAATCAACGCCGGATTCCGCAGCGCTGCTGCTGTAAAATACTTCAATCACTCCATTTTCAAAAAGTGAAAAATTCGTTCTATAGCCAAACTCCATTTCTGGAAAAATAGGAACCACATCCGTTCCATTGTAACCATATAAATCATAATTCCAGGGAGAAAAAACAGGATTTGATATACCGTTTTCTTCTCCTGCGATAATAAGCTCCATTGTCCCGTTTCCGTCTATGTCATAAAATGTGTAATAAATATTCTGCTTGTGTGTACGGATTTCAAGACCAATATCTTCTCCAAAACAGCTGTCCCATTGATCCGTTTCCCGAAGCTCTTCAAAAAAATCATTCTGAACCATGTCCTGATACTGGGATAAAACATCATCATAAATATCTGTTTTATCAGATGCCGCTTCGGTGTTCACTGCTACGTCATTCCCGTCTGCTGTGTCCTGATCCTGTTTTTCGCTTGCTGTGTCATCCCCTGCCATCAAATCTTTATCATCAGAAATTTCTTCCCCTGCTGCATCCGCCCCTTTCTGTACTTCTCCTGTTTTATCATTCCCGCAGCCTGCTGATAAAAATGCTGCTGATAAAACTAAAGCTGCAGCTATCTGTGTTTTATTTACAATTCTGTTC
Source organism: uncultured Eubacterium sp. (assembly GCA_910580075.1). GTDB lineage: Bacteria > Bacillota > Clostridia > Lachnospirales > Lachnospiraceae > Eubacterium_J. Next base: position 4,457 of record CAJTVR010000107.1, read on the forward strand.
TTCAACTGTTTCTTCTCCTCATCAAATCCCTGCCTGCCATACGTTCCCATTCCCCGTTATTCTGTTATGCATATTTCCGTCATGGCTGTCTCCGGGTACTTCATTCAGAATCGTGTGCAGCAGCCTGTTTCCATTTTCTAATTCTTATCCCAATATGAGTATTTACATGTTATTATTTAATCTGGCATATACATACGTATCTTTCCAAATCTCCTGGCCAGTTTCATCCTTCCAGAAATATACATTTTTTCTAAAATGCGCCTCCCGCTGAAAACCTAACGCTTCCAGTAATTTCCATGAATTCCGATTATCCGGGTCGCATTCCGCATATATCCTATGCACGCCGTTTAAAAAAGCCTGCTGAATTAATGCTTTGCAGCTCTCAGCAGCATAGCCATTTCCCCAGTAATTCCGATTAAATACAAAGCCTATTTCCATTGCATCAAAATCACGTTTTCCCATATATACATTTCCAATCATCTTGTGGGAATTTTTCAATTCAACAGCAGTCATTTCATCTGTGCCTATGCGCCATTGAAGATTTTCCACTGTTTCATCAAAACTCAGAGGTTTATATGGTTCGTATTTTACAGTTTCTTTATCAGATAAATATTCAAATAAGTCCTGTAAATCTTCTTTTATGTATCTTCTTAAAATCAGCCTTTCTGTTTCCGCTATAATTGTTTTATGATCCATATCATTCTCCCTGTTACATGGTTTATTTCAGAATAACTGTCTGGCCGCATCGTTTCCGGCAAAGCTCCTGCTTCTTCGAAATAGTATAGCGTATTTCAATACGAATTTCCATATCTTTTACGCATATATTGTATATTCCTGAAACCGTCTCTCTGACAGGCTGCCGCATTAAGAAAAATGTGCTTTGCAGCAGCCTGTTTATTTCAAACAATGTACCTTGCTATAGCATAATTGTATCTGATTCTCCGCGGATGAACCGGCATGTTTCCGTTTTCATTTACAGCACAGTATAGTTTTTCCTGATATGGCTTTAATATTTTTTCAATCCTTCTCTTTTCGGTTTTATAATGATTCTTCGATACTCCCCAGGCTATAAAAATAATGTCAGCCTCTTCTAGCTCATGATGAAACCTTTGAAATTTTGTCTTTCTCTTTTTACCCATATCCTTTGGATTCGTAGCATAATTTTCATAAATATTCAGCATTAAAAATTCATCTATACCATACATATTTAAAAATCTGGCTGTAACCGTCAGCGTCCGGTCGCTTTTGCTGTCATTCGCTTTGCTGGGATTAATGCCAATAACAACAGCCCTCTTATTCACACAATTTCTCCATGTTACTGTCAGTCTGGAACGGTACTTTTGTTTATCAGCGTATTCGCCATCATGAGTTTTTATACATATCTTTTTATCTAAATTTCTTATCTTATTCATACAGATAAACTGCATCACCTGTCCTTTTTCATTAAGTAAAAATCCTGGATAAGTCCCTTTCCGCATTCTTCTTCCTGTTTCCCTCTGCAGCTGCATCTGGAAAAACCACCGCCAGAATCCGCGCTTTACCGGATTTCTTTTTCATAGATCCTTCCCGGCTGATCCGTCCCAGGTCACTCCATCCCTGAAATACATTTTGGTAATCTTCTGAATAAAGTAACATCTTTTCGTTGAGAATATTATACGGCAGAAAGCCATTTTCCTCAATCTATTTTCCTCTTTCATTTTCCATCATATGACGCTGCTTCTCTGATTTCAGCTCTGCTTTAATTTCTCCCCTTTCATTTTCCAGCACATGACGCTGCTTCTCTGATCCCGGCTCTGCTTTAATTTCAGCAGAAAAGAAATCCATTGCTGCCATACAGCTTCCCGTATATAATTAATTATACTGATAAAATCTGATAATAGGACGAATGAACATGGAATATATGCCGTGCCCTGAAGCGGCACACAAATGAGGCATTTCTGAAAGACAGGTGCAGAGACTTTGTGAGGATACCCGGCATCCTGGCATTTCAAAAACTGGTTATATGCGGCTGATCCAAAAAAATGCAGAAAAACCTGCAGATGGCCACAGAAAAAAACAGGAATTTATTAAACTGCGACATTCTGCGGACATTTGCCTGTTATATTAAAAACAAAGGAGTGAGCACATGAAACAGATTCTAATTGTTGAGGACGACACAGCCATGAATAAGATGCTTTCAAATTTACTGCTGGCCGAGGGCTGCAGCGTCACTTCTGCTTATACCGTTACAGAAGCACAGCATTATTTTCAGTCAGCTAGCTATGATCTGGTAATTCTGGACATTAACCTGCCAGACGGTTCCGGCTATGAAGTATGCAGAATCATCAGGGAAACCTCACATACGGCTGTGATCTTTCTGACAGCAAACGACTTAGAGCGGGACATGATAAAGGGTTATGAGCTGGGAGCATCCGACTATATCACAAAACCGTTTTCAAACAGCGTGTTACGCCACAAAGTTAAAGCAATTTTTTCTCTAATGGAACATGCGCAAAAAGAGCCGGCCCACAAAATATATGACGATGGACAGCTTGTGATAGACTTTTCTTCTATGCGGGCAGCTTAGAATGGTAATGAAGTGATCTTTGCTCCGCTGGAATACCGGATGCTGGAAGTCTTTACAAAAAATAAAGGCATTTTGCTGACCCGTAAGAAACTGCTAGAAAATCTGTGGGACAGTCAGGAAAATTATGTGGATGAACATACCTTAACGGCAGCGGTCAGCCGTATCCGGGGTAAAATTGAAAAGGGCGGAAAGAAATATATCCAGACTGTTTATGGCATGGGCTATATGTTTACTGGCGGGGGTACGAAATGAAAAAAGTACAGTTATCTCTTTCCGTCATTTTCCGGCTGATTGGAGCAGGCATTGCCATTACATCCATTGTTCTGTGTATCAGTGTATTTTTCGCTACCCAAAACGTGACGGCAGCTATTGTATGCCTGATTACTGCTGCAGTATTATCTATATGGGCATTTATTTTAGTCAGGGTTTTACAAAACCGGCTGGCCCGTTTTACGAATGACATATGCCAGACGATTGACGATATGATGCAGGGCGAAACGGCACCAAAAATGATCTTTGATGACGATACCATGTCAGACCGCATAAAACACCAGCTAAACCGTCTGTACCAGATGATGCAGTCCAGCAAAAAAATGATTGAAGTTCAGCGCGCGGGTTTACAGGAGCTGATTTCTGATATATCCCATCAGGTCAAAACGCCTGCCACAAATTTAAAAATGGCCGCTGCTGCTCTTTTGGAACAGGCTCTTTCCAGTGAACAGCAGGCAGAATATCTGCAGTTTATAAATGTGCAGGCTGATAAGCTGGATTTTCTTATGAGCGCAATGGTGAAGTCCTCCCGTTTGGAAACAGGCGTAATCTCATTAAATAAGCAGCCGGTTTCGATTTATGAAACACTGGCAGCCGCATTAGGCAGCATTTTTTTGAAAGCAGAAGAAAAACATTTGCAGGTGACAGCAGACTGCCCGGATGACCTGCTTGTCCCCCATGACCCGAAATGGACGGCGGAAGCACTATTCAATATTTTAGAGAACGCTGTAAAATATACCCCGGAAGGAGGAGCCGTTCGAGTGACTGTTGTCCGCTGGGAAGCCTGCACAAAAATTGATATATCCGATACAGGGCGCGGCATCCCGGAAAGCCATCAGGCTGCAATTTTTAAGAGATTTTACCGGGAACCGGAAGTACACGGCATGGAAGGAATCGGTATTGGCCTGTATCTTACAAGGGAAATTATTTCAAAGCAGGACGGGCGTATCAAAGTAACTTCTGCAGCAGGAGCTGGTACAACTTTTACCATATTCCTGCCAAATGACCAGGAGCCGGCCCGCTAAGCAAAACATAAAAATTATTTTGGATTTGGCGACATTCTCGTGACCTTTGTATTTTATCATTAGGATACAGACAAGAAAGGCGGTATTCACTATGCTAGTATTGCAAACAGTTGATTTGAAAAAATATTATTATCAGGGCGAAACAGTGACAAAAGCGCTGGATGGAGTAAGCCTTGAAATCAATGCCGGAGAATTTGTTTCCATTGTAGGTACTTCTGGCTCTGGCAAGTCGACGCTGCTTCACATGATGGGCGGACTGGACAGTCCCTCTTCCGGCAGGGTCTTGATCGGCGGAGAAGACATTTCTCAAAAAAGTGCCGAACAGCTTACCGTGTTCCGCCGCCGTCATACCGGTTTTGTGTTCCAGAATTATAATCTTGTTCCTGTTCTGAATGTCTATGAAAATATTGTACTGCCGCTTCAGTTAGATGGAAAAAAGGCAGACGAAAAACTGCTGGCAGAGATTATCGGGGTGCTGGGGCTGAAAGATAAACTGGAAAACCGCCCTGGCAGTCTTTCCGGCGGCCAGCAGCAGCGGGTTTCTATTGCCCGCGCCCTTCTTACAAAGCCGGAAATCATTCTTGCTGACGAACCAACAGGAAATCTGGACAGCAGCTCAAGCCAGGATGTTCTTTCTCTGCTGAAAGCCACCAGCATGAAATTTCATCAGACTATCGTAATGATTACACATAATGACGCAATCGCCCAGCTTGCCGACCGGATCATCCGTATGGAAGATGGAAAAATCATAAATTAAGGAGACCGGACTATGAAAAAATCTATTTTACTTTTTACATGTATCTTTATTTTATCATTGACTGGCTGCAGTGCTGCAGATGATCATTCCGTGCATCGGGATGCAAACCTGATTGTTACGAATTATTCCGGTTATGAAATCTCAGACATAGAAATCGCCCGCTTAGGAAAAACGATATCTGTTTCCCCCAAACCATTTAAAGATACGCAGATTTGCTATTTCACGATTGATCCTGCTGATGATTACATTTATACGGTTTCTTTTGTGGATAACCACGGAGAGAAACACTCGCAGGAATTTACCAGTCATTTTACCAAAGATACTCAAATCTTAATTGCAATCCAGTATTCTGACGGTAATTGGACAATTGGCTACGACAAATAGGGGGGGCAGCTTCATGTTTTATAACGACACTCGAAAACAAACCAGAGAGCTTGCGGACAAAATCATGTCCGGAAACCGCCGCCGCAATGTTTTTGTGATCATTGCGGTCGCAATGACTTCTTTTCTTATTTCTGCAATTCTCTGCATCGGCAGCGGATATTTAAAAAGTGCAGCTAAGCAGCAGATCATGCTGAATGGTACTGCAGCAGAAATGATCCTGACAAATCCAGCGGATCAGCAGATTCAGGCACTGCAGCAGGACAAAAATATCCTATATATGGGCATCAGCCGTCAAATCGGTTTTGCTGATACAGTGGCCTATCCCCGTATCAATAGTCTTCTTCTCCGCTGGTGTGATACAGTTGAATGGAAACAGCATATTTCTCCGGCAATAGGAAATATAAACGGCCATTATCCCGTATCCGGGAGTGAAATTATGCTGCCCGCATGGGTTTTGGACAGAATGGGTATAAATCATCCTGCCCTCGGCCAGACAATCACGCTTTCATTCCGCTATGGTTACACAGATGTTCACTGGCAGCCGCTTTCCAGCCCAAAAGATTTTTCTTTCACATTGTGCGGCTGGTATGATGATTATAGCGCCAATAAAATGTATGATAACGCCGTTGCATACATTGCCAGAGACTTTTGGAAAAACTCTGCTGCAAACGAAGCAAATACCAAAAGCGCACTATCACTCACAGTTTCAGGCGGTGGCAGAAATAAAATCCGCTCATATATAGAGCCCTTAAATGAGCTTCAGGAATTTACGGATCTGACAAAATCTGGAAGCAGCAAAAACAGCTTTGGCCCAGCCGCAGCAGCTGCCGGGCTGATTGTTACCATTATGATCTGTGGATATCTGCTTATATACAATGTCCTTTATATTTCAGTGACAAAGGATATTCAAATGTATGGACAGCTTAAAACGCTGGGAACTACCGAACGGCAAATGAAAAACATTGTTTACCGCCAGGTCCGGGTGCTGAGTTTTTGGGGAATACTTTCAGGCTTACTGCTAAGTGCGGCAGCCGTGTTTTTCATTGTTCCTTTTGGCATACATGCTTTAGCAGGTGATATGATTATGGACAGCGCCATATCTGCGTCGTATTCTCCGCTAGTCTTTATAGGAGCGGGACTTTTCTCATTCATCACAGCATTAACCAGCAGCATGAAGCCGTCCAAAATTGCAAGTCTGGTATCACCTATTGAGGCTCTGCGCTTTTCCGGAGTAACTGTTTCAAAGAAAAACAGCAGCAAAACATCCCATGGCAGTAAAATTTTCAAAATGGCAGCCGGCAATGTTTTTCGCAGCAAAAAAGGAGCGGTACTCGTACTTGCTTCATTATTTTTAGGAATCAGCCTGTTTGTAATTGTGAATGGAATACTGGCAGGACTGGATATTTCTTATCTGGCAGACGAATATATGGATGATGATCTTGTGATTGAAGCAGGTCAGCAGACAAACCTGGATGATAACATTCTGGCCGCTTTACAGGACGTTCCCGATGTACAGGAAATAACCTATACCGTCAGACTCTGTGAACAGTGGTTTTCTGACTCCGGCAGTATTCTTGAAAATTACAGGAACGATTTTTGCAGTACCGGTACGGTTTCACAGGAAGCTATTGAGCAGTATACGGATGGAAATAAGTATCAGACATACGTATTCGGAATTGGGGAACAGGACTTTTATAAAGCTGCTTCACTGATCAGCAGTCCCCTTTCATATGAGGATTTTTGTAATGGGGAAACAGCTTTTCTGGCATCTGCATCTATCGTACCTTATGAAGGGACTGCCGTTAGCGGAACCATACAGCTGCCGCTAAATGGTAAAAATTACACCCTGAACATTGCCCCATACTATCTGCCTGCCACATTCAGAGAAAATGGAAAAACGCTCATTGCACCTAATATTTATGTCAGTCAGGAATGGCTGGAACGGATTGGGGCTGCCGGAAAAATTAACAGAATCACTTTACAGACCGGTCATTCTGAGCAGGCCCTTGCTGCCGTTAATGCCATGTTCAAAAATTACAGCGGGATTACTATTACGTCAAAAGCCGCGAAAATCAATGAGCTTAAAGCCAGTTTCAGCGGAATCACTTTCTTAGGAAATGCCGTCAGTGTTATTTTACTGGGAATCGGTCTCATGAATTTTATCAATATGATGTATGTGAGTGTAAATAGCAGGCGCAGAGAGCTGGCTGTCCTTGAAAGCGCCGGCATGACCAAAAAGCAGATATGCAGGATGCTTCAAATCGAAGGAAACACTTATGCCTTCATCACTGCAATATTGATTCTCACGCTCGGAAGCGCGGTATTGTTCGGGGCTTTTCAGATTGTAAAAGTGCAGGCATCCTACGCAGTATTTACTTATCCATTCTGCCAGACAGCTATATCTCTGGCTATTGTGATAATTATATGCAATCTGGTTCCTGTTCTTGTGTATAAGGCAGAAGCCCGCCACAGCATCATTGAACGATTGAGGGTAAATGAATAAAAACAGCTTACTGCAAAGGAGTAACCCTGTCTGAAGGATTACTCTTTCATTTTCTTTCCTAAAACAGCCAGAAGCAGTATAGCCGTTCCCATAATAATCACCGTATACCCGCTTAACAGAACTGACGGCATATTGATCAGCAAAATGATTTTAATATTCTATGCTTCATCTATGCCATATACAAGACGGTTTGCCTCACCGAAACGGGAGGATTGAAGTAAATTTATCTGTTGATTTTCTGCATTTTCTTTATGATAGACTGCCAATACATACGGTCTTTCAAGACCCGGATTACCGTAATGGTGGAATCCTCCACAACAAAGAAGTTTGGTTGATTTAATATCCCATAGCGCGTCCTTGGAAATTACGATTTTATATTTCTTTGGTTTTTCCGGCATTATATTTTGTCAATTTCCTCCCATGCTTCATCAATTGTATAAACATCGCCTTTTTTCATGCTGTCTATTCCCTTGGAGAGTTCGTCATATAACGCGCCTATGGCTGCTTTTTCGGAATATTCAGTTTTAAGGATTTCCTGATTTCTGATTGCCTGTGCTGCAGATGCCATAGTATCACTTCCTTTCGGCTGTTTTCTATGAATGTTCTTTTTCATTATTATACGGTATTTAGTATTGGCTTATCAACAGATTTTTATTAAATTGTTCTAAAAACTGGACCTATGTCAAAAAGAAGAAAGGTTAATTTCTGACTTTCGCACATTGAATACGCAAGGTCAAGATTATATTTTACAAACCATGGATATGGTAAAAGACAAATATAAAAAATCTAATACGCTTTCCGACATGGAAGAAATAATCTGAAAAAATTAAAAATACAGCAGCAGTGCCTGGAACACTGCTGCCGCTTTGCAAACTATACATCATACCAGATACAACATAGCGCTTGCACTTGTTATTATAACACCTTCAAGCGGGAAATCCAAGGAAAAAACAAAAACTGAATATACTGCGGGAACTTGCGGAAATCACTTGAAATTCTCCTGGCACTGTGCTATAGTTAGGCTGCGAATAGAAATTATCAGTCAATAACACAAAAAGGGCGTTACCGATAGACGGTTAGCCCAGATTATGTTTGACTAAATACAAAATAGCCGCACAGTTGTCCAGACAGGGCGGCTATTTTTGTGTCTTATTACTATCTTTACCAATAGAGTATCCGATTCCGAAGCAGGTCAAGCCAAAGCTCAACACTGCAATAAGTCCCAAAATATCCATATGGTTCAGCCCTCCTTTCCCAGATTCCCTTTCAGGTTTCTATGTAAATAGAGGGTCACAGTCCCTCCGCAGAGGGCTAACCGCCTGCCATCCTGGTAACACCCATATGTGCAGTCTATCATAGTCATTTGTTTTTTTCAATGTTTTTTGACAAACCGGAGGTATTTACATGAGAAAAAGCAAAGAACCAGCAGGGCTTGTGCACGCCGCCTTATACATCAGGGTATCAGGGGAAGAACAAAAGATAAAAGGATTGTCTTTGGAAGCACAGCAAGAACGTCTGGAAGCATACGCAAAGGAACGGGGCTGGGTAATTGCAGGCGTATATATTGATGCTGCGAAAACCGCAAGGAAGAATATGCACAAGCGGGCTGAATTTCAAAGAATGATGGAAGCTGTAAAGCGTGATGAAGTTGACGTGCTTCTGTTCTGCCGCCTTGGCAGATGGTTCTGGTCCGTTTCCGACTATTACAAAGTCATGGAAATACTGGATGCCCACAACTGCAACTGGGTTACAAGTGATGAAGAATACAACACGTCTACCGCAAACGGACGGTTATATATCAACGTCAAATTATCCATAGCGCAGAATGAAGCCGACATTGTACAGGACGCTTTCAGCCACTATGAAAGCACGGTCAGCCAGCGTGGTACAATAAAATATATTCGTGAAAAATACGGGGTGAACTGGTGTGACGCTACTTTCCGGCGTATGCTCCATGAAAAACTATATACCGGGG
>CAJTVR010000108.1 GCA_910580075.1 uncultured Eubacterium sp.
TAAGAATTTCTAACTGTTCTCCAGAGTCACAGAAAAAGGAAAAAGTTTCTCCGCCTGGCGTCCGGTTCATCCATCCTGCTGCTATAAATCATTAAATCCTGTCTCCAGAAAACGGTCAATAGACAGCATAGCCGCACCAATAGCTGCAGAATGCACCCCAAGGTCACTGACTGTTACATAAGAAGTATAAGGCTCTGTCCCTTCCGCCATTTTTGCAAGCCGCTTTTCAATATCTTCCTGATATGCAAGCAAAAGAGGACTCAGAGACCCTCCCGCTACAACTTTCCAGCCAAAAATCTGGTGCAAATTATAAAAAAGAATGGAAAAAGCATCCAGCGCCTGCTCCCATGCTTTTTTGCATAATACATCACCGTCCTGCAGTTTCTGAAAGAACTGCCCGATGGAATCAGAACCGGTTTTTGCGCACAGTGCATTTACTGTACAGAAGTCTTCCAGGCGCTTGGGAGAGCCGGAAGATTGCAAAAAGGAGTCCGCAGGCAGCAGCAGACTGCCAAACAGGCAGTTTTGCAGTTCAACGTCTATGACACGATGATCATATACAATCGCGCCGCCCAGGGCGGAGCTGGCAGAGACATAGACAAAGCGGTCCCGATGATTCGCACCCCAGATTTGTGCAAGCGCTGCCTGTTTGGCGCTGCTGCGCACAATCAGCGGATGCCGGAAGCATGACTGTACCATAGCAAGGTTCAGGCCGGTTTCCCGGGACTGAGGCAGTTCCTGATGATCCGTGCAGTTTTTGCACGACTGAAGAGCCAGTCCGATATCCAGAAGTTTTTTTGGATTTTTAATATGAGCCGCAATAAATTCTTCCGCAACTGCGCTGGCTTTCTGCCAGTATTCCCTGGACGTATCCATGCCGTACGGATAGATTTCTTTTGCCAGTACATGGCTGCCGAGGTCGATGGCGACAATGCGCAGTTCATGCTGGGATACTTCGATACCAACCGAATATTTCACATCATAAGCCGGTTCTAAAAGCAGAGGCTTTCTTCCTCCGGTAGAATCTAATGCCATGCCGTTTGCAATCAGTTTTTTTGCTTTTAATTCTTTTAATAATAAGGTAAGAGTGGCCAGGCTTAAATCCAGTCTTTCTGCAAGGTCCCGTTTCGTCATGGCACCCTGGCGGAAGAGTGTATTTACAACCCGTTTTCTGTTATTGATTCTGATATCTGCGTTTTTTGTACTTTCCATCCTGCAAACTCCATTCGTTGTGCTTTTTCTAAGTTTATCATTCATCGCCGGTTTTGTCAAAAATCAGGAGGGCTGTCAGACGGCCTGCATCTGGTTAAAATGGCGGGTACAGAAATAGTAATGGAAGGAAAACGGATTGTCTGAAGAAAATAGTAACGAATACCAGCCCTGTTATTTAGAAAAATTAGACAATTTTGATAAAAACTATTGACAAAAATGCTGTTTGGGGCTATCATAAATACAGTTTAAGAAATGAAATAGGTTTGTAACTTCTTCGAAGGCTTTCCCGAAAAATTTCTATTCGATATTCGATGATGTTTTTTTGGGTTTGTGCAGAAGGAGTTTTTTTTATACAAAAATAACGCTAAGGAGGGTAAAGTAATGTTTGGGTTTTTTAAGAAAGAGGAGTTTAAAATCGTAGTACCGGCAGACGGAGAGCTGATCCAGCTTTCAGACGTACCGGATGAAGTCTTTTCCCAAAAAGTCATGGGGGATGGATTTGCAGTTATTCCTGAAAACGGTAAAATTGTGGCTCCTATCAGCGGTACGGCAGCAAGCGTTTTCCCAACCGGGCATGCAGTCGGGATTGAGACAAAGGACGGCATTGAGTGTATTTTACATGTCGGACTGGATACGGTAGAGTTAAACGGAGAGGGCTTTAAGCCTTTAATCAGCCAGGGAGACAAAGTAAAAGCCGGGCAGCCTGTGATAGAATTTGACAAAGAACTCATAGAATCGAAAGGTTATAACCTGACAACTATGGTAGTATTTCCATCGGGCTATGATCATGAGTTTCATCTGGGACAAAAGAAAGTTACTGCAGGAGAGCAGGTGGTATAGTGAAAAAACTGGCATTGAATCCGTATCTGCCAGACTGGGAATACGTTCCGGACGGAGAACCGCATGTGTTTGGCAGCCGGCTGTATGTGTATGGTTCCCATGACAGATTTGGCGGGAATACTTACTGCATGGAGCCGTATGTATGCTGGTCTGCACCAGCCGGCGACTTATCTGACTGGGTATGTCACGGCGTGATTTATACAGGAGAAGAGGATACGCTGAATGATACAGGAAAGCACCTGATGTTTGCGCCTGATGTGACGGAATATCGCGGGAAATACTACCTGTATTACGGACTGGATCATTCGGTGGCAGTTTCTGTAGCGGTTAGTGATAAACCGGAAGGGCCTTACCGGTTTTACGGGCATGTGCATCACAAAGACGGGCAGATATGGGGGCTGAAAAAAGGAGACTTACAGCAGTTTGACCCGGGCATTTTTAAGGATGACGACGGAAAAATTTATTTATATTCAGGATTTTCTTCTACACCGGAAGTCATCGAACGAATAAAACAGAAGATGGGGCACAAAGCGGACAGTCTGACTATATCGACAGAGGGAAACCGGGTTGTCCAGCTGGAAGAAGATATGCTGACTCTGAAGACAGAGCCTAAGATGCTGCTTCCAGGTGTTTCAAATTCGAAAGACACCGGATTTGAGGGGCATGAGTTTTATGAGGCATCTTCCATGCGCAGATATCATGGAAAATATTATGCCGTATATTCCAGCGTACAGGGGCATGAACTGTGCTATGCCATGTCGGACTATCCGGATCACGGATTTATTTACAAAGGTGTCCTGCATTCGAACGGGAACCTGGGAATCAGTGAAAAACCGCAGTATTATTATGGAAATAACCATGGTTCTCTGGTGGAAATTGAAGGCAGATATTATATTTTTGGCCACCGGCATACGAATTATACGCAGTACCAGAGACAGGGTGTTGCAGAAGAGATTTTCATGAACCCGGACGGGACGTTTGACCAGGCAGAAATGACTTCCTGCGGACTGAACGGATCACCGCTTCCAGGATCGGGCAGTTATCCGGCTTATACCGCATGCGTGCTGTATTCAAAAGAAGGCGCATGCAAAGCGGATGTATCCATAGATAAGACCAGGCATCCGGCCGTTACGCAGCAAAACATACAGGATGACAGCGGACAGCATGATCCGGATGAAAAGAAAGAGTCTTTTATTACGAATATGCAGGACGGCTCTGCAGCCGGCTATAAGTATTTTGATCTGTACGGGCTGAAAGCAGTTTCAGTGACCGTAAAATCAACAGCTGCATGTACTATTTCGGTCAGAACTGCTGTGGATGGAGAGGATATTGCTGAAATTTATGTGGATGCCTGTGATGCCTGGAAAGAATTTCGTGCACAGGCACAGGTGCCGGACGGCAAAGCGGCGCTTTATTTTATACACCATGGAAAAGGCTCGCTTTCTTTTAAAAGCTTTACACTTACAGGTACATTCGTTTGAGGGAGGCCGGCGTAAAAATGCGGCCGGCTTACGATAGAAAACAGAACAGTTCAGACGGGATTTTGCATGCTGCTGTAAAGGCAGTCATTCGGCTGAGCTGTTACCAGAAAACAGGCAGTCAGATTTGGGGGGGGGGTACAGAGAATTTAAGGGTAGATATGAAGGTTATTCGGAATATCAACAATAATGTAGCAGTCTGTCTGGACGATAACAACCATGAGGTTATTGCGTTTGGAAAAGGAATCGGATTTAAAAAGGCACCTTATGAGATTACTTTATCGCAGATAGACAGAACCTATTATAATCTGGAACCGCACTACATCGCTTTGCTGGATGAGCTTCCGGAGGGTGTGATGGATATCACCTGGGAGATTGTACAAAAAGGAAGTTCCTATTTAAAAATGGAATTTAACACGATATTCTGGTTTTCGCTCTGTGACCATATCAATTATGCAATCGAAAACCTTAAAAAGGGACTTGTAGTGAGTAACCCGATGACAAATGAAATCAGGCATCTGTATGAAAAGGAGATGCAGTTAGGAGAATGGGCGGTCCGGCATATTGAAAAAAAGATGTCTATAAGGCTTCCGCAAAGCGAGGCAGGAAATATTGCGCTGCACTTTATCAATGCAGAACAGCAGACGAAACAGGCTTCAGAACGGGATGATATCGAGCGTTTTGCAGATGATATCACAGACATTATTGAAAGCGGCATGGATATCATCATTGACCGCAACTCATTCAGCTATTCACGGTTTGTAACACATTTAAAATTTCTGCTGAAACGTTCGGAAAAGCTGGGCGAGGCGGAATCTGAAAATGTAAAGCTGTATGAAAGCGTATGTAAGGAGTTTCCGGAACTGAAAATAATCGGAGAAAAAATAAAACAGTATATTATTGCGACACTGCACATTGAGCCGGCAAAAGAAGAGATTCTGTATCTGATGATTCATATTAACAGGCTTTGTGCAAGAGATGGATTGTAACCCGAAAGGGGCTTTACCTGACGCATATTCTGGAGGATATTTTTGTCATGCCAGAATTGTGTCAGGTTTTATTTTGGCTCAGACAGGAGAAAACAGCGCGCATTTTCTTCTGACGGCATATATGATTGCAATTACATAAAAAATTACTTAAAATAAGAAAGGGGAAAGTTATGGCGAAGTATACAGAATTTTGTGAACAGATACTGGCACAAACCGGTGGAAAAGACAATATTTCGAATGCGCTTCACTGTATGACAAGGCTGCGCCTGAATCTGAAAGACAGGTCTATTGTCGACGTAAACAAGGTAAAAGAGATTAAGGGAGTACTGGGAGCACAGTTTTCCGGCGAGCAGTTTCAGATTATTATCGGACAGCACGTATCGGAGGTATATCCTGAATTTTGTGCAATGGCTGGTTTAGGGGAGGCAAAAGCAGTAGATGAAAATCTGGATCATGAACCGTTTGACATAAAAAAACTGCCGTCAAAAGTACTGGATTATATTTCCGGCTCTATTGCACCGACACTTCCGATTATGATGGGTGCCGGCTTCTTCAAAATGTTTTATGCCATTTTAGGGCCGGATCTGATGGGAGTTCTGCCAAATGAAGCGGCTCTGATGCAGACGCTTTATATCGTAGGTAATGCAGGATTTTACTTTATGCCGGTATTCGTGGCATGGGGCGCTGCCAAAAAAATGAACACGAGCGTTGCGCTGGCACTGCTGCTCAGCTGCCTTTTAATAGATCCGAATATTATAAATATTGTGGAAGCCGGGGAACCGTTCAGCATCTATGGCGCGATTCCGATGCAGCTGAATAATTATACACAGTCAGTGCTGCCTTCACTATTGATGATATTTGCGCTTTCTTATGTATACAGATTTTTTGGTAAATATGTACCAAAAGCGATTAAGATTATAGGTGTACCGTTTGCAACGGTAGTAGTTATGCTTCCGTTAACGTTTTGTGCATTAGCACCGATTGGCAACTGGATGGGTATGATTCTAAGTGCGTTCTTTAGTACTGTATACGATGTTGCAGGACCGCTTGCAATCGCATTAATTGCAGCTTTCTGGCCGTTTCTTGTTGCAACGGGCATGCATATTGCTGTTATACAGATTGCAATGCTGAATCTTACATCCTTAGGATATGACCCGATTGTGCTGGCTGGTTCTAACATTGCCAATTATGCACTGATGGGTATGACGCTTGCTTATTTCATCCGGACCAAGGGCGAAGAAAAGCAGATGGCTGGTGCAAACGTCATTACGCTGATTGTCGGCGGTATTTCAGAGCCTACTCTGTTCGGTATCCTGCTTCGGAACAAACGTGCCATGGTATGCCAGATTGTGGGCGGATTTATCGGCGGCCTGGTCGGCGGTATCTTAAAAGTAGCTGTTTATACGCTGGGTGCGGCTAATTTCTTAACTGTTTTACAGTATGCCGGCGGGCCTGGTTCCAACTTTATCTCTGCATGTATTGCCTGTGCCATTGCATTTGTGGCAGCGGCAGCAGTCGGTATTGCCATTGGATTCGGCGACGGCGGAGACGGACTTAAAAACTTTAAAGGAAAAAAAGCAAAGAAAGCTTAGGCTGGTCTGCATAGATGCAGAAAGGTTCAAGAGATTCATGGTATATAAGGAGTTTCTTGAACCTTTTTGCCCAGGAGGCCATTATTTTGTAAGGAGAAATCATCATGATAAAAAAATTACAGAAGATCCCGGTCAGCACTGCCAGCTATCCGTTTGCAAGTGCAGCCCGTTATCTGGATTTGGAAGCATACGGATACATAGAAACAGAATATTATATGGAAGGATCGGCAAATATCTATCAGAGTGACGGTACGCAGGGCAGTGTGAAAGTCAGGGACGCAGATGTGCCATACATGAACCGTCTGATCGTGCGCATGCCTGAAGACCCGGCCAGGGCAAGCGGGAATATAGTAGTAGAAATCATCAACCCGACATCGTTTATGGAAATAGAACGCATGTGGATTTTAAGTTATCAGAAACTGATGAGGGACGGTGATATTTACGTTGGTATTACCAGCAAGCCGAATACCATAGCAAAGCTCAAAGAGTTCAACGAAGAACGGTACGGCTGCCTGTCCTGGAAAAATCCGCGTATGGATGAGCCGTTTCCGTTTACAGAAGAACAAATCCGGGAAAAAGGAATTCTGCCGGATATAGATATTCACTATGAACCTGGACTTTTCTGGGATATGCTGACCGATTTGGCGTGGCTGCTCCGCAGTGATGATACAATGAATCCGCTGCATTGGATCAAAGACCGTTTTTTGTATCTGACCGGGTGGTCGCAGTCGGCATGTTATTTATTCCGCTATGTGAACAGTTTTGCATACCGCTCAGAAGTAAAACGTGACGGGCAGGTATTTGACGGATACTTAGCAGGAGGCGGTGTGAGAAATCTGATTATTCCGGTTAATCAGTATGAGGCGCTGATGGATTATAATTTCCGTCTCAAACGGGTAGAATATACTGCCCAGCCGTTTATATCGGTACAGACAGAAAGTGAAAACAGTGCATTTGATGCTTTCCGCACGAAACGCCCGGACAGTGATTATCCGTATTTTATGTACCGTGAATACGAAGTGACAGGGGCAAGCCATGATACGGTGTTTAGTTATGTGAATTATTACCAGCAGGATGAAGATTTAAAAAGAATCGGAATGCTGCCTTCGTATGCAGGAAAACATAACAATGGAAATGATTACCCGTCCCAGATCTTATTTGCGGGCGCTTTTCGAAATTTATTCCGATGGGTCAGGGAAGGAAGCGGGCCGCAAAGCTGTGAGAGAATACCTGTGGATGAATATGGATGCAACCGTAAAGATGCATTTGGCAATACAAAAGGAGGACTGCGCACCTGCCTTTTGAACTATCCGACCGGGCGGTATTATTCTTCCAGTACGATTGAACCGGGACAGAGTTTTGTGGACCCGTCGTCTGACAAAGATCCGCTGTTCGGCTGTCAGGAGGCTTTTTCCCAGGCCTTTTTAAAAGAGCTTTACGGCAGCCTGGAACATTATGAACGGCTATGCCGCGAAGATACGAAGGAGCAGATATCCAGGGGATTTATCTGTAAAGAAGACGGTGAAACGCTGGTACAGCTGGCAGTTTCACTGGCACAGGAAAGAGGTTTATCTTAACAGGGCAGGTTTATCCGGAAAAGAAGGGGGAACGGTTATCATGAAGCGTGTACAGTTAAACAGAGTAATCTGCCTGGAATTTGAAAGTGAAAAAAAATATGAAAATCCATTTCAGGACTGTGTGATTACAGCAGCTTTTCAAGGGCCGTCAGGCAGGACGGTAATACGTGAGGCATACTGGGATGGCGGTGCAAAATACTGCATTTCTTTTGCACCAGTCGAAACAGGCGTATGGAATTATAAATTAAGCGCTCCAAAAGACAGCGGACTGCATGGCATTAAGGGGCAGATTGAATGTATTCCGTATACTGGCAGTCTGGATATTTATAAACATGGTTTTATAAAAGTCAGCAGCGACGGCCGCTATTTTACATATGCAGACAATACGCCGTTTTTCTGGCTGGGCGATACGCACTGGGAGTTTTCTTATCGGGAAAGGTGGGATGAATCGAATCATCCGCAGATGTCCAGCATGTTTAAAGGAATGATTGATAAACGGGTAAAACAGGGCTATACAGTGTATCAGACGAATTTACGCAGCGATGCATGCATGGGCGGAGCGAAATATTACTGGGATGATGCCGGGCTTCCTAACGTGGAATTTTACCAGAAAGAACTGGACCGCAGGATGTACTATCTGGCGGACCAGGGCATGGTGAATGCACTCGGGTTTGCGTGGTTTATGTCTATTGAAAACAGCTTAGAGAAATATAAAAATCTGGCCCGCTACATCATAGCCCGTTATGGAGCGCTGCCGGTAGTGTGGACGATTGCCGGAGAAACGGGCGGATATGACAAAGCAAAACAGGATTTTTATGTGGACGAATGGAGAAAAGTGGCGCTGACGGTACATGAGGCAGACAGCTATCATCATCCGCTGACGGTGCATTATACGAATGAGCGTCCGTTTGCGTCATACTATCAGGATGAAGCATGGATGGATTTTACCTTAAATCAGGCAGGACACGGAGATTATGTCATAAGCGCTGACGATTACAGGGACTTTCTGCAAAAACACGGCGGCAGGCCTTTTGTGGAAGGAGAGGCTTTTTACGAATACTGTTCGACACTGGAAGAAAACGGCACCCGTTTATGTACCGATGCAATGGTCAGACGGGCAGCCTATCTGTCCATACAGGCAGGCGGCTGCGGTTACACATACGGGGCGCAGGGAATCTGGGATGTTGTCTGGGAAAAGGGACAGGATAACCCGATGTCATTATTTAACCGTTTCGACGTGACATGGGCAGAAGCCATTGACGCTCCGGGCGGGGAGCAGATGGGATATATGCGCAGATTTTATGAACAGCTTGACTTCCACGAACTGTATCCTTTTCAGCCGGGACAGGAGGAAAACGGAAATCCTTTCGGGAAAAAGCTGCCGCTGATTACAGTGACAAAAGACAGAAAACGGTGGGTATTTTATTATCCGCAGGCATCGCGCAAGAGTACAGACATCAAAGGATTCCGTTCCGGCCTGTATACGATGCAGTGGTTTAATCCGCGCACCGGAGAATATGAACCGGACATCTGTACGTTTGAAGTATCCGGCGATACATGGACTATACCGATGAAGCCGGATATGGAAGACTGGTGTCTGGTTGTAAAAGCAAAAGAACAGGGAGGGTGAGACGATGAGTTTTCCAAAAAATTTTTTATGGGGCGGCGCAACTGCTGCAAACCAGTGTGAAGGAGCATATAAGGAAGGCGGCAGAGGACTTGCGAATGTAGACGTGACGCCGCATGGTGAACAGAGGTTTCCGGTTATGCTTGGAAAAAGAAAGATGCTGCAGCTCGAAGAGGGGTATTATTATCCGGCGCTGCAGGGAATTGATTTTTATCATCATTATAAAGAAGACATTGCATTATTTGCCGAAATGGGTTTCCGTACATTCCGTCTTTCCATTGCCTGGAGCAGAATATTTCCAAACGGGGACGATGCACAGCCAAATGAAGAAGGGCTGCAGTTTTATGAAAATGTTTTTAAAGAATGCAGAAAATACGGCATCGAGCCTCTGGTTACGATTACGCATTTTGACTGCCCGGTTCATTTAATCAAAGAATACGGCGGATGGAAAAATTATAAACTGGTGGAATTCTATAAAAGGCTGGTTACAGTTTTGTTTACGCGTTTTAAAGGACTGGTGCATTACTGGCTGACATTTAATGAAATCAATATAATTCTGCATCTTCCGTTTATGGGAGCCGGACTTGTATTTGAAGAGGGCGAGGATGAGCAGAAAGCGAAATATTTAAGCGCGCATCACGAGCTGGAAGCATCGGCCTGGGCTGTTAAGATAGCGCATGAAACAGACGCTGAAAACCGTGTGGGATGCATGATGGCTGCAGGGGATTATTATCCGTACTGCTGTATGCCGCAGGATATCTGGGAAGCGAAGATGCAGGACCGCGCCAATATGATGTTTATTGATGTACAGGCCAGGGGATATTATCCGAATTATGCAAAAAAAATGTTTGAGCGCATGGGGCTCCGGCTGCCGTTATCCAAAGAAGATGAACGGGTAATGAGAGAACATACCGTAGATTTTATCGGATTTTCATATTACTCAACCCGCTGCATCACTACGCGGGATGATGTGGCACAGACGGAAGGCAACGCGTTTAAGGGCACAAAGAATCCGTACTTAAAAGCCAGCGAGTGGGGCTGGCAGATTGACCCGCTCGGCCTTCGCACGACCATGAATACGCTGTATGACCGCTATCAGAAACCGCTGTTTATTGTAGAGAACGGATTAGGTGCCAAAGATGAGCTGATACCGGATGGAAACGGTTCTTTTACGGTTGACGATGACTACCGGATTGCCTATTTAAGGGAGCATATCAAAGCCATGAAAGCGGCCGTGGAAGAAGACGGTGTGGAATTATGGGGCTATACGCCGTGGGGCTGCATCGACCTGGTAAGCGCTTCCACCGGAGAAATGAGCAAGCGGTACGGGTTTATTTATACAGACCTTGACGACGCCGGAAAAGGAACATTTGCGCGCTATAAGAAAAAATCATTTGCATGGTATCAAAAGGTAATAGCTTCAAACGGCGAAGATCTGGAAGATTAAATTGTTGTTATGCTGAAATCATTTTATGTTACCAGCCCTTTAGACACTGAAGGGAGGAGATTTTTGCTCTGGATAAGCCGGATGCTTGAACGGGAAAAGAAGGAGGATACATGAAACGTTTAACAGATGTCCTGAAAGGACGGGAACACAGTTCTGTTACGCCGTTTTTCTGGCAGCATGGAGAAACGAAAGAGCTTTTATCGGAATATATGGACAAAATTCATGCCAGCGGCTGCGGCGGTGTCTGTGTGGAAGCACGCCCGCACCCGGATTTTGTGAAAGAAAAATGGTGGGAAGATGTCGGGCATATTATGAAAGAGGCTAAGAAAAAGCAGATGGAAGTCTGGATTTTAGACGATGCCCATTTTCCGACCGGGTATGCCAACGGGCTGGCAGCCAGGGAGTATCCGCAGTACCTGAAAAAATATTTAGACTGCAGACGGTTTGATGTAACCGGGCCGCTGCGGTATGCCAGAATGAACCTGCATTTTCTAAAAGGAAGGCCTTATGATAAACAGGACAGGAAAAACGATGCGGTGATCGGAATTTATGCAGCCAGGCGGGCAGATGAAAACGCATCTGGCAGACATCCTGTGACAGATGCTGTCAAAGACCCGGTGATCCCGCAGACGCTGACGGATCTTACAGCATGCTGCAGGGACGGCATTTTGTACTGGGACATACCGCAGGGATGCTGGAGTATTTTTGTCGTATTTGAAACCCGTGAAGGCGGGGAAGAGAGTACAAAAGATTACCTGAACCCTCTGCAGAAAGAGGCGGCGCAGATACTGATTCAGGCGGTGTACGAACCGCATTACGAACATTTTAAAGAAGACTTTGGCACAACGGTTACGGCATTTTTTTCAGACGAACCGAGGTTTGGAAATGCAAAAGGAACTGACAAGGGCATTGGAAAAGCAGAAATGGTACTGCCGTGGTATACTGGAATGGAGGCGGCGCTGCCGTTTGAAAAGGAGCTGCTGCCGTTTCTGTTTGCAGATTCTTCAGATGATACAATGCTGGCGGTGCGTTATGCATATATGGATACGGTTACAAAGCTGTATTCGCAGAACTTTACCCAGGTACTTGGCAGCTGGTGCAGGGAGCATGGTGTAAAATACGCAGGGCATCAGATCGAAGACAACGGAGCACATGCGCGCCTTGGATATGGGGCCGGGCATTTGTTCCGCGCACAGAAAGGGCAGTCATTTTCCGGGATTGATGTCATAGCAGATCAGATTGCGCCCGGATACGGCTATCACCACGATGCTTTCGCAACAGGCGGAAATGACGGTGTATTTTATCATCACGCACTTGCTCATCTGGGAGCGTCCATCGCACAAACCGATGCTGAAAAACAGGGAATAGCCATGTGTGAAGCCTTTGGCGCTTACGGGTGGAAGGAAGGGCTTAAGTGGATGAAATGGATTACGGATCATCTGCTTGCCAGGGGTATCAACTATTTTGTACCCCATGCATTCAATCCGAAAGAATACCCGGACTGGGACTGTGCACCTCATTTTTATGCAAGAGGACATAACCCGCAGTTTCGCTATTTTTCTGTGCTGATCACATATATGCAGAGAATGTGCCATTTACTGCAGGGCGGCAGGCATGAGGCATCTGCTGCAGTGCTGTATCCGGCGGAAGGGGAATGGGCCAAAGGAGCACAGCCTGTGGAACTGGTGTTAAGGGAGCTGGACAGAAACCAGACTGGAATGACGGTTATATCACTGGATGATCTGGACCCTGTCAGGGAGGAAGACAGGGACAGCTGTCAGGAAAACAAGGAATACAGAGGATGCCGGGAGGAGGCAGAGGAACCGGCATTTTTTGTAAATAAGCACAGATATGAGTGTCTGATTGTTCCGGCGATGCCGGTTATCCCGCAGCAGATGGCAGAAAAACTCCTTGCGCTGTGCAGTCTTCAGGTTCCGGTTATTTTTATAGATGAGTACCCTTCGAAGATTGCCGCAGTCAGTGCTGAAAAAGAACTTTTGAAGGAGCTTTTGGAAAGACTGAAGCAGGAAGCGCAGTGTGTGCCGTTAAAAGAAATAGCCGGCAGATGTGAAAAGCACAGGCCGGTCAGGACTTTGGAATACCAAAAAGACCTGACCTGTTATTCTTACAGGCATCCGGACGGCAGGATGATCATGCTGTTTAATGAACATCCTGCACAGGCGCTGGCCACAGAGATATCGATTTTTGGAAACCAGATTCCGGTATCTTATGATGCATTTGCAAACCAGCTGCGATTCGTTCCGGTAAGGTATGAAAACGGAAGCATGCATATTCCGCTATCCCTGCAGCCGTATGAATCTCTGGTGCTTGTGTTAAAAGATAACTGGGACGGATACCAGGTTCAAAAGGCGTGGGAGGGCATTGTGAAAAAGCGGGCATCGTTAGAAACAGAGGAAGGCTGGAAACTTTCTTTTGCAGATGCACAAAGCTATACCGCATACCCGGATGCTTCGGGCTTTACGTTTCTTGGATACAGAAGCGGAAAAATTCCGTTATCAGCAGATCCGGAATTTGCAAACCGGACTGGCACGCTGCGCTATGAAACAGTATTTGAATGGATGAAAGGCAAACACAGCAGGGTTTATCTGAATCTCGGGGAAGTTTATGAAACAGCAGAAGTATTCCTGAACGGAAAAAGCGCAGGGGTATGTATCTGTCCGCCTTACCGGATAGAAATTACAAAGCTGCTTAGAGACGGGACAAATGAACTCGCAGCTGAGGTAACGAACACGCTGGGGAATGAAAACCAGGACTTTTTTTCTCAGTATACACCGATGGAGCCGTTTGGGCTGTGCGGGGATGTGATGATTGAAGAAGAGGATGAGGAAGCGGGCAATCAGGGCGGTACAACTGAGTTCGAGTAACGGATAGAATCCCGGAAATGCTGATAAATGGTGTGCTACCCGTCAAGTAGACAATCTAAAAAAATAAAAATTTTTTCT
>CAJTVR010000109.1 GCA_910580075.1 uncultured Eubacterium sp.
TTTCCTCTAATGTCATTTCCTCATTAGAAGAAAGCTCCTGCAACTGCTTCTGTGCGTTGGCAATCTGGTTCCGGATGTTCCGGCTGTAAGAATCCGTTGCCTGATTCATCCCCATCTGTCCCATTTGTGTGTTTGCTTCATTGATACCATTAATTTTCATAGTAGTGTCCTCCTTGAAAAAATTTTGAAATCCGTTTCACATATGAGAAAATCCGAATCTCTATCAATTTTATCGCATTATCATTTGTACAAATAAAGCGCCATGTCGTGAACCGCCCTCATTCTGTTGCGAACCCCTTACGCAACCTGAAGCATAATCCCTACCGTAACCTCATTCCCATTTTGTTCAAATGACAGATCCCCCATATACTTCTTAGCCACCCTGAGCATATTCTTTAAACCGATCCCATGCCCGCCGCCTTTTTTTGTCGTGTATGGAACTCCGTCTGCCGGACTGATGGGAAGTTTCCCTTCAAAGCTGTTGCTGATAATCAGCATAAAAATACTGTCCTTGCGGAATGCCAGAATCCTGATATACGGATTTTCCCCATTTACCGACTCCATGCAGTTATTCAGCGCATTATACAAAATCACGCTGACATCAAAGGCATCCAGTTTTGTATTTTCCGGATAACGGAAGTCGCTTTCAAACCGGATTCCACGCATCCCGGCTTCTTTTTTCTTTTCTAAAAGAATCATATCCGTAACCGGATTCCCTGTCCTGATCTCAGGTGCAAGTTCCTGCCATTCTATTTTCAGCCTCCCAAGATATGCTGAAGCCTCTGCGGTGTTTTCCGTTCCCATCAAACGCTCTATCATCTGGATATGGTTTCCCATGTCATGGCGCAGGGAACGGATATCCCCATACAGCTTTTCAATCTCCCCGATATGCGTTTTTATCGTATTTATCTGGCTTTCTAAAAGCTCATGCCCGGACTGTTCTTCCTGTGAAGTTTTACAATTCTGGAAGATAATAACTGTCACAAGAATTGCCATTACGGATATCAGATAGTACAAAAAACAAAGTACATCATAAAATCCCGTCATTTCGGATTTAACCTGGTAATAATGGAATATTGCATAACCGGCTATCCCTGACAGGGACGGCACAATCAGCATCACAAGTTCCCTTCTTTCCATATATCTGCCCTTGCTTTCATACGCCCTGTTGACTGCCCGGACAGATAACAGCAGGAGCAGAAAACTAAACAGTATGCCCAGAATCCTTACTGCCACATACAATCCGTATTGCAGCCATACCCTCGCCGCTATCTCAGGGTTTAAAAGAACAATATCAAAAAAATGATCTATGATTCCTGCCATAGAAGCGGACAGCCAGCGCAGTGAAAAAAAATTAACAGACAAGAATATCTTTTGGCTGATATTGCGCCTGTCCTCTGTGCACATCACGGCAAATGCCGCTAATGTACCAATGAAAAATGCAAGGATATTGTCTATCCGGGGCGGCATGATGTATAAAACCGTCATTACTACACTATACACAGCGCCTGCCTTAACCGCCTTGCTTCTGCCCGGCACATAAGGCGATACAAATATTCCAAGACATATGCCCGCAGCAGCAAACTGCACAATAATCGACACATAAGACGTGATATTCCAGCATAATTCTACCGGACTCACCTGATCTCCCTTCCTTTCCTCTGGTTATATTTCAGATACTGTTTCACAAATTTCGGATAATTCTGCTTTGCAATCAACGCTGTCCCGTTTTCCATAACAGCAGACACAGCATCATACCTCAGCACATACTTAAAATGAATCAGATACGACCTGTGCGGCCTGAAAAAATCCTCTCCAGCTTTTTTCTCCAAATCGGACAGTTTCCCATAATATTCCGTATCGCCGTTTATGGTATGAATGATGACCTTACGGTTGAATACTTCCGCATAGGTAATGTCCTTAAACAGTATTTTTGTATGGACTCCCCCTGCCTGTATCATCATGTAGTCCCCATCATCCCCATCCCTGCCCTTATTCCTGCGTCCGATTTCCAACAATGCGTTTCCAAAGACCTCATCGAATTTGTCATCGGATAAAGGCTTGACCAGATAATGAAACGCCCCTACGTCAAACGCCTGAAAGACATACTCCGGCGCTGCCGTAACAAAGATGATGAGCGCATCCCTCCGCTGCCTGTGGAAAAGCCCTGCCGTTTCCATGCCATCCACCTCCGGCATCTGTATGTCCAGAAATAAAATGTCCGCCTTCGTATTGCTTTCCAACAGATCCCTGCCGGAAGAAAACTGTTCTATTTCCGCAGAAGGGAGCATATTCTTTACTTTTTCCTCCAACAGTTCAAGCATAAATGCCTCGTCATCACAGATTGCCACACAGACGGTATCTTTTGTGGTTCGTGCATCAGCATCTGTCTGGCTGGTAAAGTCCTCCATAGGTTCACATCTCCTCCTTTTTTGCTGCTTCCTTTTTGGATGAAGCATATATATTTTCATAAACACTGTTATAACTGTTCACTCCTGCAATTGCCATAATTCGTATCCTCCTTAATAAAAATATTGTGAAATCTTTTTCACCTCTATAATCTGTCATTCGCCTGGCGTAATCTCTGCCTTTAACACCGGTTCGATCCTTTAGATTTTTACTTTCGTTAATATACTTCGGTCAATTATCATTAATTATTAATAGGTATTAACATTTTATGCTATTTTTAAGCCGGTCACCTCCTGGGTTTTGGATTGTTTAAAAACCAGGTGACAGGCTGTTTTACGATAAATTCCATCAGTCTGCTATATAAAATTCCCCGCTGCCTTGTTACTTTCCGGCTTCGGGGAATTGTACAAAATTTAGCGAAATATCTGTTTCACACACTCACTGGTTACTTTCCGGCTTCGGGGAATTGTACAAAATTTAGCGAAATATCTGTTTCACACACTCACTGAAATGCCTGTCACCTGTTCGGCCGGGACCGTTTCTCCAGTTTTTGTATAGGTCACAGGCTCTCTTACAGCATTCACTTTTATTTCATCAAAACCTGTACTGTCTGATTCTATGCCGTCTTTTAGCAATACCTTTCCTTCTTCGCTGATTTCCACGGTGTCTGTACTGGTATCTGCATTCCTGTTTTCTTCCAGTTTTTCTTCCAGTTTTTCACGTTCTTCCCTGCGCTTGCGGATAGCCTCTTCACGCTGTAATTCTGCTTTTTTCCCTGCCTCCTTAGCATCTTCTTCCATCCCTTTGTCAGCCTGCGCCTTATACTCCTTAGCCTTGTCAGAAAATTCACCGGCATACTTCATAGCACGCTCCATTACTGCCAGATCACCTCTGCGCCTTGCCTCTTTATAAACACGCATAGGTGTATTCATAAGATTCATATTTGTCGCTGCACCTGCAAGACCTTCCATTGTCTTCGTATTCATAGCACACCTCCTAGTCACTTTTTTTAAGAGCACCAAAACCGCTCAATTATTTTTTCGGCGGTGCAGATATGCAGTGTTAGATTTATGTTTCAAACAGACGTTTTGATGTCATATGCGGCATCAGGAAACGGCATCAAAATAGACATTATGAAAATACCATGTTTCGCCTCAGCATTCATCACCCCATTATAACCATGCACTACATCTCCTGTATTCAAAAGGCCGATACCGTGTTCCCTTGAATTTCCTTTATTCGTAAAGCCTTCTGTAAACTTTTCCGTCCTGTCCATGCTGTTTTTTACTTCAATCAGAAAACATTTCTTTACCGCTTTTGCCTGAATATTTATAAAACGGCATTCCCCTTCCTGCATCCTTCCGCATGCTTCCAGTGCATTATCCAGTATGTTTCCAAACAGTACGCAAAGATCAAACTCATCGATACAGCATTCTCCCGGTATCTGTACATCACATTCCCACTGTATGTTTTCCTCCTCTGCCCGTTTCCGTTTCTGATGCAAAAGTGCATCCACCGCCTTATTCCCTGTCACATCCTCTAAAGCATCCAGGGCAATGTCCTCCATATTTCTCAGGTAGTTTTCTATCTTCTCCCATTCTTTATTCCGTGACAGTGCCGACAGTACAATGATATGGTTTTTCATGTCATGGCGCAGCCGTTCTGACTGCCTGTACTGCTCTGCCAGCATTTTATAAACCGCAATCTGAGAATGGTACCGGCCGTTTTTTTCCTGCTCCAGATAAATCCTGTTCATGCCAAACACATAAAATCCCGCTGCTGCCATAAACAGGAGAGACAAAACCAGAAATTCACAATGGCTGAAAATCTGGTCATAATACAATCCCATGCCGCCAGCGCTTCTGACCATAATTCCATTGCTTGCACTCAGACTCGCTGCATCATACACCGTAACAATTACAAGCAGAGGAACTGCCAGTATGATATACCAGTTCCCCCGCCTGCCGCAAAAAACAGGCTCAAGGTGCTTCGACAGCCAGTATACTGCAAATATGGCAAAACAATAGCCAGCGCCACTGACCAGTACGTCTCCCCAGTCTCCTAAAACCGGTTCCGGAATCTTTTTTACCGTATGCATGAAAAACAGTGCCAGACACGATAAAAAAGAAGCGCAGAATTCTGATACCAGCCTTACCGCCGCCATCAGTATAGAAGCAGCCAGAATTCTTTTTTCTCTTTCTGACCTAAACAGCAGCAGCACCAGTCCCACAAAGAATACACTGTTCGAAAATAAAGAAAAACTATACATGCCGGAATACATCCGGCCTAAAATATTCCTAAACAGCCAGATGCAGCAGGCAAAAATCAAAAACAGCTGTTCCTTCCTTTTGGAAACCCCTAAGAATTTTTTACAAAACTTATCCGCCGCCCATAGAACACCCATATAAAATGGTACTATGGACAAAATATCTGCATAGACTGAAAGCTGCTTCATACAATCCCTCCATTTTCCCGCATAACCTTGAGCACTTCCTGCACAAACCTGTCATATCTCCTTTTAGCAATCACAATTTTATCCCCGTTTTCCAGAATCACTTCCTGCCTGTTATACCCGTCAGCGTATTTCAGATTTACCAGATAGCTTTTATGGCATCTGAAAAAACCATAATCCTGTAGTTTGTTCTCCAGCTCACCTATCTGTTCATAATAAGCAAAAACACCTTCCGGACCATGAACATCGACGATCCTTCCCCTTATCTCAAAATAATATATATCATCAAGAAATAACTTCTTTTTCTGCCTTTCCCTGCTGACAATGATAAATTCCTGTGAACGGCTTTCTGTTTTGAGGACGGCTTTTTGCAGTACGCTTTTCAGTTTCCTGTCATTCACAGGCTTTAGCAGGTATTGGAAAGCCTCCACGTCATATGCTTCAAACACATACTCCCTGCTGGAAGATACAAAAATGAGTATTTTATCATTTGCCTTTTCACGGAACATCTTTGCTGTTTTCATTCCATCCAAATCCTGCATAATAATATCAAGGAAAACAATATCAAAACTTTCTAATGCCTGCAGCAGTTCCTCTCCGCTTTGGAACTGGCAGGTCATGCATGGTATTTTTATTTCTTCCAGGATTGCTTCAATTTTTTTGGCCATATTACAGCATTCTATAACTTCATCATCACAAACCGCTATTGATAGCATTTTACCACCTGCCTTATATAGGTATAACGTATATATCGACAAAAAAGGGCATAAAGTTTTATAGATGTTATAAACGGGCGTTTCCATGTAATGACCGTGCCACAGCCTGAAAGCAGAAAATTTAAATCTCTTACTGTCTGCATCTAGTCCCTCCCCTTCTTAAAGTCAGTGAAAATATTTGTATCTTGGTAAAAAGAACCTGCATCTTAGTAATCAGGATATTTCTTTTAGCAAAAAACTATGCTATAACTTCTATGAGGTGAAAAAATGAAAATAAAAGAAGAACAGGATTTATCCTGCAGCGAAACAGAAGTAATCATTAAATATTCCAAAAGGGACAGGCAGGTTCATCATGTTATTATGGGCATAGGATATATACTGCTGTCTGGAATTTTGGCCTATGAATGGGGCATGTTTATAAGTAATTCCCTACACACAGTGACAGAAACAGGGGCAGATGAATGGATGATTATTAGAATAACCTTATCAAATATATTGTCACTGCTGTTTGTTTTGCTTATCTCTCAAAAAAATATACATAACAAATGAAGTATTTTGATCCGGACACCAGGCGGAGAAACTTTTTCCGGCCCCGGAATGTTCAATTCCTCCGGCCGCTGTGTTCAAATGGCCTTTGGTTAGGGTTCAAAAGTGAACCCCCTCTGCCCGGCTGCCGCTGATATTCAAACCGGTCAAAAAGCAAACAAGGGATTCCGGTAACAGCCAGTGTACCGCAAGCCCTTGATTTCCGCTATTTTTCCAATAGTTTATTCATGTCCTTTGTATCAAATAAGCGATTTACATTTCAGCAAAAATCTCATACAGTTCCCAGTCAGAATTATGCTCTATATATTGTCTGAAATAACGCTGCTGGCTCTCAAAAGAATCCGCCTGGTCTTCGCTGTCCGTTGATACACGGCAGTAAACGGCAACTTTTTTCTTTTTATGCTGTATTTTTCTTTCCTGATTCAGGATTTCATATTTACTGACTGACATAAAAAAATCTCCTTTCCCGGCAGGCCGCGTCATATACTGCAGATATCCTTCACTCTTTACATTTGTCCATGTACAAACGGAGCTGTCGCACTTCAATTTTCTTAATGCGACAGCCCCGCTATTGTTTCTGGTTTAAAAGAAATTGTTTTTCAAGCTCAAGCAGACAGCGTTCTCTCTGGGATGCGGTCAGCAGCTTCTTCTTTTCTAATGATAAAAGAATGGATCTTTGAAAGTTTATAAGAAATGCTGCATGCTCCAGCTCATTCAATTCTGGAACAGGCTCTCCGGTATAAATAAATTCTCTATGCTTCAACAGACAGCACCTCCCTCCTTCACAATGTATGAACCAGTGATTGTACCATATGCCCAGCTCTTCTAAATCTTTGGCACATTACCCGCAATGACAAATGGAAACCTTTCAAACGCCGGAAAACTATGTATGGGAAAACCCGCTGTACCATGCTCGTCCTCAAATACGGTAAGCGGAACATTACCAATGCTTCTCTGGGTACAGAAGAACTGGCACATCTGGAAATTATATGCGCCATTGTACACCAGCTCACAAGAAATCTGACCCCTGACGAAATCGCTGCATCTGGTTTTGATAAATATTATGTCGATCATACGCTGGCACTCTGGCCACAGTCAGCTGGCGGTATTCCGTTCAACGCATGCGAATTCCAGTCCAAAGGCGATGCTATTACGGACCTTACTGAAAATATGGCAGCAGATGGGGCGATGGTGTAAAAACAGCATTCAAGTAATTGTAAAAACGCTCTCACAATGGTATAATACCATTAGAAATTCAATAGGAGGTATTCCCTTATGCTGAAAATGATTATCCGCATGGATGATAATAAAATCAATATTGAAAAGAAATACCGTCTGGATGGGATATATAAAACGATTGATAACACCTTCCTCAAAATGGGGCTTCCACGCATGGAGGATGCTTCCGGCTCTCTGGTGTACCGTGATAACGGGCATACAACCGATTATGGCCGGTTTGGAAAAATTGTAAATACGCTGAAAAGACAGCCATGGTTCATGGAAAATGTGATAGAATGGCTTTTCTGTGACAGTGATGACTCTGACAGTCCGGACGATTTTAACGAGGAAGATTTGCTGAACCATTACAGACAAAAACAGGCTATGGGGGCTTAACGTTTGGAAAGAAAATATTATAAAGCAATCAATTTTGATTTGGATACTCATCAGTTAAAAGCACATTATCCAGGAGCAAACTACCGGCAGGCTTATGATGATTTGACCATTTGAGGGAATCAGTGAGAACTTCCCTTCTATTTTACTCTAAACCGCAGCGGTTTTTGAAACAAGACCGCTGTATTTTTGTCTTAATTCGCAGATTCTGTGTTTCCTGTAGCGGATACCTCCCTGTTTACAGCTATTTAAATGCCATATCCTATAGCATCAATAACCCGTAAAAGATTATAACGTACAAGCGTTTCTGCATAGACTGTTACTGCAAAGCAAAAGGAGGAATGGGATGGCAAATGAAACGCAGATAATTTGTAAAAATATTTTCAAAAACGGCAGCAGGAAGGACATCCGAACAGCATTTACAAAACAATGGAGCGAACTAATTAATCAAAAAGAAAAAAATAAGGAGAGAACAGCCGTCTCTGGCTGACATCATGAACAAACCATACGCTTCTTGAATGACTGAGCGAAAGGGAGAAGACCATGGCAGATTTAAAGGCTGGTATTTATTGCCGCTTATCCGAAGAAGATAAAAACAAACAGTCCGAAACAGATGACAGCAACAGTATCCAGAACCAGAAATCCATGCTGATTCAATATGCTCTGGAACAAGGCTGGGATATCTACCATATTTACAGTGATGATGATTATACAGGTGCAGACCGCAGCCGCCCGGAATTTAAAAAATTACTGTCTGATGCAGAGCATGGGAAAATTGACATTGTTCTATGCAAAACCCAGTCCCGTTTTACACGTGAGCTGGAATTAGTAGAAAAATATATTCACGGGCTGTTTCCAGTCTGGGGTGTGCGGTTCGTCAGCATTGTAGATCATGCAGACACGTCAAACAAGGGCAATAAAAAATCCCGTCAGATCAACGGACTTGTAAATGAGTGGTATCTGGAGGATATGTCCGATAACATTAAAAGTGTTTTGACAAACAGGAGGAAAAACGGATTACATATCGGGTCCTTTGCTTTATATGGCTACAAGAAAGACCCTCATCAGAAAGGTCATTTGCTAATCGACGAGGAGGCGGCTGAAATAGTCCGTGAAGTTTTTACCTTGTTTTCACAGGGCTATGGCAAGACTGCTATCGCCCGGATGCTGAATGACAGAGGTATCCCAAATCCTACGGAATACAAACGGCTGCATGGTTTCCGATACCAGCAGCCCAAAAGAAAACAGAGTACCCTCTGGAAATATTTTGCCATTTCTAATATGTTAACCAATGAAATTTATATTGGAAACATGGTTCAGGGGAAATACGGAAGCGTTTCTTATAAGACAAAAAAGAACAAGCCCCGTCCCAAAAGCCAGTGGTACATTGTAGAAGGTACACATGAGGCGATTATTGACCGGGAATTATGGAATAAGGTGCAGATACTTATTGCAGAACGGACAAAACCGTTTTCGACAGGAGAAACCGGCTTGTTTGCCCGGAAAGCCCGCTGTATCAGCTGCGGCTGTACCATGCGTTCCCGTAAAATGTCAGATGGCAGGCGGTACCTGTGCTGTTCAAACCGGCAGGTATCAAAGGAGGCCTGTGAAGGAGCTTTTATCTCTGTGGCAAAATTAGAACAGGCCGTCATAGAGGAAATCAGCCGGCTTTCCGCAGAATATCTGGATAAGGACGGTCTGGAAGAACAGATTATATGTCAAAATCATCTGGCAGCACAAAAGAATCGTCTGGAAAAGGAGATCGCTGCTTATCAGAAAAAGGAGTCTGAATATGCAGCATCTATCCGTGAACTATATTTAGACAAAGTAAAAAACATCATATCAGAAAGTGAATATCTGGATTTTTCCAAAGAATTTATATCTGAAAAGAAACGGTTTGAATCATTAGCCCTTGAAGCAGAAAGGCAGCTTACAGATATTGAAGTAAAAATGCGGATCAAAAACAGCCCCCGTCAGCTGATTGACCAGTACACAAGTCTCAAAAAACTAGACCATGAAACTGTTGACAAGCTGATTGACTTTATCTCCGTCGGCAGACGAATCCCTGGCACAAAGGATGTACCGATTGAAATCCACTGGAATTTCTAGTCTGGCTGCTTATATCATTCACAGTTTTACCGATCATATTTCCACAAACCAGCATCAGCTGTCTATGCACAATCGCAGCAGAGCAAAAAGCACGCACCACTTACGACAATATCCTTCGTCTTGTAAAAGACCCTGAGGTATGTGATCCGATCCGCTTTTTGCGTGAACGCGAAATTGTGCATTTCCAGCGCTTTGGCGAAGGGCTGAATATTGTAAAAGACCACCTGGACTGCAAGAACTTCTATGCATTTAACCCGGAATTTGATATCCGCAAAAGGTAAATAAAAGAAAGACCACACATCAAAATGCCAGAATGCTTTGCAGACCCGCAAAGTATTCTGGCATTCCTATGCATACAAAATTTCCAGATCATTGATTAAAAGGGCCGTACGCTCCTGTATCTGCAGTTACTGGTTCCTGTCTTCATCTGCTGTTTCACTGCTGTCCAGCCGGAATACATCATGTACAGCTGTCAGGCTGCACGTTCCGCCGTGTCTGAGCTTTCCAAACAGAATTTCATCGACAAACAGAGTCTTGATTTCGTTTTGTATGACGCGCTCAATCTCTCTGGCACCGAATTCAGCGCTGATGCCTTTCTTTTTCACTAGTTTTCTGGCAGCATCGTCAGCTGTCATCTTAATCTGCTTTTTGCCAAGCAGTTTCTGCAGTTCGCCGAGTTTTTTGTCTGTAATCTGCTCTGCCATCTGTGCATCCATACTCCGGAATATAATAATCTGATTCAGGCGGTTGCGAAACTCCGGCTGAAATATACGCCTGACCTCTTCCTTTACCGCATCTTCATTGATATTCTGTCCCAGAAATCCAATGCCCGGCCTGCCAATCCTGGCTGCTCCTGCATTCGATGTCATAATTATAATCACATTTCGAAAATCAGCTTTTCTGCCCTGATTATCCGTAAGCGATGCATAATCCATAACCTGTAGCAGAACATTGTAAATATCCGGATGTGCCTTTTCAATCTCATCTAACAGTAAAACGGCATGCGGATGCTTTCGGATTTCCTCTGTCAAAAGCCCGCCCTCTTCATAACCTACATAACCGGCCGGCGCGCCGATTAATTTTGCTGCGTCATGCTTCTGGCCGTATTCGCTCATATCAAAGCGAACCAGCGCAATCCCAAGCTCCTTTGCAAGGCTTTTTGCAATTTCAGTCTTTCCGACACCCGTTGGCCCGGCAAACAAAAGGCTTGCGAGCGGTTTATGTTCTTCCGTCAGCCCGGCCCTTGAAAATTTTACTGCATTTACAGCCTGTACAACCGCCTCATCCTGCCCGAAAATCAGATTTTTCATCCTTGTTTCCAGCGACGCCAGCGCTTTTACCTCATCGCTTTCTACCGCCTGTTTCGGAATCTGGCAGCTCTTTGCCACAATTTCATCAATCAGATCCTTACTCACTGTCAAAAGCCCGCCCTCAGGTTCTCCTTCCCCTTCTGGCTTTTGCATCTGTCCGGGCGCATGCAGCCTGCAATATGCTCCCGCTTCATCTATGAGATCTATCGCCTTATCTGGCAGGAAACGCTCCGTAATATATTTTGCACTCATTGATACCGCATACGCAAGTACTCCTTCTTCGTAACGGACCCCGTGGAATCCCTCATAAGTCTCTTTCAGCCCCTCCAGAATCCGGACAGCTTCCTCAGTCCCAGGTTCTTTGATTTCCACTTTCTGAAAACGCCGCACCAGGCTTTTGTTTTTTTCAAAATGCTTTTTATATTCTTCATATGTCGTAGCTCCGATAAAACGGATGTGCCCTGCAGACAGGTACGGTTTTAACAGGTTCGAAATATCCAGGCTCCCGCCGTTTACAGCCCCAGCGCCTATAATATTGTGAATCTCATCGATATAAATTACAGGCTTTTGTTCCCGGGCAATGCTGTCCATAACCTTTTTCATCCGTTTTTCAAAATCGCCGCGGTACTGTGTGCCTGCTAACAGGCTTCCGATATCCAGTGAAAAAATTCTGGCTCCCTGCAGGGGTTCTGGCACACAGCCTTCCTGTAACAGCCTGGCCAGTCCGTATACGACTGCCGTCTTGCCGACACCCGGCTCCCCGATATGCAGCGGATTATTCTTTTCCCTGCGACATAAAATCTGCATCGTCCGCTCCAGCTCTTCTTTTCTGCCAATCAGCGGATTTACGCCTTCCAGCGCATCATTCAGACAGGGCGCATACTGCTCCCAGCCGCTGTTTTTTGTATCTGTATCCGCTTCCTCGTGAGATTTACTGCTGTTTTTTCTCTCTTCCTCACTCTGGTGTTCCTTTGCATGTTCTTCAAAATATGCATCTTCTTCCAGAACTGCCAGTTCCTGTAACAGATCTGCGTGTTCGACTCCCTGCAGACGCATATAATACACCGCATAGCTTTCTTTCAGCTGGTACATCGCATGGAGCATATGTGTCAGCTCCATTGTCTGCCCGCCGCTGTTTTGGACCGATACCCATGCATTTTCAAGCAGCCTTCCGGTTTCCTGCGACATCCGGGGTTCTGTCACCTTATCAGAACCGTGTTCCATATATTCTTCGAGATATGTTTTCAGGCTGCGGTCAAGCTCCCTGAGACTGCCGCCGCAGTTTTCAAATGCCTTCGCAAATGTCTGGTTCTGGCAGATGACATACAGCATCAGTTCCGGGGTCATATATTCAAAATGTGCGTTTCTGGCAAGCAGAAACATTGCATCTAAAATCTGGGCAGCTTCTGCCGATATCTGCATGTTAAGCCTCCTCTACCGTCATACGAAACGGAAATCCTTCTTCCTTTGCCCTTTTTGCAGCTGCGGCTGTCTTTGTCACAGCGATATCATACGGATAGGAACCCACCGCTGCTCTGCCGCTTTGGTGTACAAGCAGCATCAGACGCTCTGCTTCTAGGGCATCTTTATGAAAAACTTCCATCAGAATATTTACAACAAACTCCATGGAAGTAAAGTCATCATTATGCATAATCACTCTGTAATGCCTGGGTTCCCGTATTTTTATTTTTGTTTTTTCTCTTGTTTGTTCCTGTACAGACATCTTTCAGCCTTTCTCCTGTTTTTATTCTTTCTGCGGATTTTCATACGCTGTACCAGTTTACCACATCTACAGCTTCATTTCAATAAACCCGGCCTGAAGATTCACTATGAAAATATAAAAAAAACTTGCAAATCTATATGGGCTGTCGTTAGATGAACTGGTTGAATTTGATATCGATGTCAGTGAAATTCAGGAAATCATTGACAAAACGAGCGATGCCGTAACTGAAAAAGCCGACTGGACGAAAGCATGGAGCAAAAAATACCCGGTTCTTGCTTCCTATCAGAATGAAATGGATATAACTGCATATGCTGAAGAACTGGCCCGGCTTTTGGACAAACTGGAAAAGTCCTGCGGATACAGTGAGCTGGATGCTTTTCTTGTTTTAAAGGATATTCTGGCTTCTGTCTGGAAATGCAGAAAAAATGAGGGCTGAAGACTGGGAGGAGATTTAACTATACCCGGACGCCGGGCGGAGAAACTTTTTCCGCCCGGCTGTTAGTGGATGAATTTTTATTTCTGACTGGATGCCGGTTTCCAGATGAAGGCTGAAACCTTGCAGAATAAACGGCTGGATGCCTGACTGCGGTAAATATCTGGAAAACAGCCGCAAGACAAATCTATGGATTCAGCCAGTACCAGCTGGGAAGAGACACTTTTTCCTTTTTCTGTGACTCTGGAGAACAGTTAGAAATTCTTAATTTTCTGC
>CAJTVR010000110.1 GCA_910580075.1 uncultured Eubacterium sp.
TACCATTCCAAACCTA
The DNA here is from genome assembly GCA_910580075.1 of uncultured Eubacterium sp. Classification (GTDB taxonomy): domain Bacteria; phylum Bacillota; class Clostridia; order Lachnospirales; family Lachnospiraceae; genus Eubacterium_J. The sequence goes on from CAJTVR010000110.1 coordinate 17, forward strand.
AAAACGCCATAAAAATTACCTCCTTTGTCTGTGAGGACTTACCGTCCTCTTATTGAGGTAAACTTATAAAAATGCGGTGAAGCCGGTGTGAGGCCGGTGTGAAACTGGTGTGAAATCTTCAAAATAAAACGGGACTGCCGCATTAAGAAATGTCGTCCGGGTTAAAATAATTTAGCGTCAGATCACATCCCCATTTTTCCAAGTATGCCGTCCGGTGTGACTCCGGGATGTGTTAAATACAGGCGGCAGATCTGCGTGGAAAGTTCTTCGCTGATCTGACATATTTTAGCAATATCCTGTACAGATTTTCCCTTGTCCGTTTCTTTCATCACACGTATAACAATCTGTTTCATGTTCTGACCGGAAGGCATGGAGCCGGTTATGCAGTCAGCCGATTTTCCGTCAGAAGAAAACTGTATCCGCTGAATTTCAAATGCGCCGGGTTCCGGTACCGACAAAACAGCCATTGTAACAGGCAGCGAAAAACGGCGTCTGCCGCAGCTGCCCGGATTCAGCCAGGTCTGCCCGTTATTCTGCAGCTGCTCATACTTATGCGAATGGCCATAGATTATCAGGTTTTTGTCGTGAATATCATCCGTTATCAATTTTTTATTATGAATCATGTAGATGTTTATGCCATACAGGTTTATGGACAGTGAATGCGGAAGTTCTGCAGCCAGTTCTTTATCAGTGTTGCCGCGTACGGCATACAGCGGAGCAATGGATTTTAGCTGGTTTAGCAGCTGAGGGGAACTGATATCCCCGGCGTGCAGGATTACGTCGCAGGTTCTTAATAGATCTGTTACAGATTCCCGGAGCAGATTGTGGGTGTCTGACAGAATGCCGATTTTGTACATGGTATTTTTGTCCTCCTGACTGAAATTACAGGTTTTATGGTGCATATCATTTATTATATTTCCATGAGAAAGATTTTGCAAGCAGGCTCCATTGCCGTCTGTATAAGTATGTTTTATGAAATTTCATTTACAAATGACAAAGAATGTGATAGTATAAAACAAGGTTTTATTCACAGCAATAGTACAAAAGAAACGGAGGCCGTAAAACAGGTGTCAGGAATCATAGAAAAAATTACGCTTTATGACTTGCTTGGATATGCGCTTCCTGGCTCTATACTTCTTGGAATGGCAGCAGTTACAGTTCTGGCAGCAGAAGGCAGTATGAAAGCCGTTTATAATACATATAAAGGAGAGGCCGGATATATTTTTACAGTCCTGCTTATTCTTGGATATGCGGCTGGCATGGCGGTTTCTGAAATTACAGACGTTTTCACTGGGTTTTTCAAAGAAACGCTGGCTTATGAATTAAAACAGGAACTGCAGGATAGAAAAATAAATGTCCGGCAGGCCGCGCAGGCATTGAAAAATGCCGGGTATATCAGCCAGGCACAAAATATAGACAGTACAGACCAGCTGATTGCGTATATTGGGAGTATGTATGGAGATATCCAGACGGATACAGAATACAGCAGGCTGCATAATTATGCTTCAGCCAGGCTGATCTGTAAAAACATGGCGTTTGTCTGCTGCTGCGGGACAGGGATGATTCTGGCACTGATTTTTAATAGACTGGAACAGGAAGCAGACCTGAGAACAGGGCTGATTATAGCCGGGCTGTCTGCTTCGTGTGGGATGTGCTGGCTGTTTATAAGGCGGTGGAAAAGAATGTATATCAGGACACAGTTTTATACAGTTGTATGGTTTATGGAAAAATATATGCAGAGGGCAAACCGTGTTTAAGGCGCTTTGCATGCCTGGATTTCAAATACATAAGTATATTTCTTTTAAAACTGGGAAAAATTCTTTTAAAAAGAACTATTCAAACTGGCCTTGAATATGATATAATGAGCCTTATTAAAATAAAAAATCGGGAGTTATCCATATGGAAAACTATTTGCTAAGACAGTTAAGTGAACTGGGAATAAAAACCGGACAGACAGGTGCAGTGAACAGCGTGTACGGATTAATGCAGGAATGCCCGAAGCATGCCGTACGGGTAAAGGAAAGCGATTTCCAGGCCAGTGACGTACCGCTGATTCAGGCAGGGAAGCTAATGAGGGTAAGGAGACAAAAACAGATATGAAAGGACAGGAAGTAAAGGAAGAACAGGAAGAGATAAAACTACAAAAGGTCGGAATTCAAATATTATCTGATGAGGGCCTGGCAAATATTTTTCCGAATTATAAAGATTTATTAGAAAACATAGAAAAGTGCAGAGACAGAATCCATCAGGTAAACAGGAAGGGACATTATCAATACAATTTAATGTATGATAATGTCTTTTCTATTATTGGAAAGCGGGGAACGGGTAAGACATCTGCAATCTTTACACTGAAGAAAATGATCGAGGATAAAAACAGCGGTGAAAAAACACAGGACCTGCTGCTTCCGATTATTATGCCGGAGCTGTTTTCGGGCAGAGACGGAATACTGGACTGGATTCTGGCAGGGCTGGAAGAGGAAGTCTGTAAAATAGAAAATCAGTTTCAAAAAGAGAATCAGAGGCATTATGCCGCTGCATTTGATCATGCATGTAGGTATAAAATAGAAAAAGAGTCAGATCTGCTGCGAAAAAAATATGAATATCTGCTGGAGCAGAAATTTTCAGATAAATACAGAGTGGAGCAGGCAGATTCTTATTATGAGGCAATCGGAAATTCAGCAAAACAGATTCGAAACAGTTACCGCCTGATGAAGGATATTTATGAATTCTGGGATATTCTGGCTGAAAGCATCAAGAAAACAGCAAAAGCAGATGGTGAAGACAGGGAACCGCTGATTTATTTTTTCTTTGACGATGTAGATCTGTCACCGGATAAGGTAGAGGAGCTGCTGACAGCAATCAGGGTATATCTCGCGCATCCGAATCTGGCTGTGATTATAACAGCGGATGAAGATGTGTTCCTGGAAGTGATTGAAAACAAACTGGATGAAAAAATGGGACGGATGCAGAAAGACCAGAGAAAATATCTTCGCAAAAAGACAGACGAAGAATTGTATATACATGGACAATATATTTATCTGGTTACAGACAATACAAAAGACAGTACACAAGACAGGCTGTCTGATATGTCACGTATGTACCTTGGGAAAATACTGCCGCCATCGTCCAGATATTATTTAAGCATTTTTGAGCATCCGGAGGAAAAGAAAAATTTTGTCTGTTCTGTAGATCATAAGACAGTCGGCCTGTTCCGTCTTTTGAACTGGCAGATGAATTATCTGTCAGGAAAGGAACCTGACAGCACCAGTAATTTTCTGCATTATAAACATGAAAAAATCATTTTCTACCTGGAGTTTATAGGAGATACGGCCAGGCAGATCAGCAATGAAATATGGATCATTAACAGCCTGGTAAATAATCTGTATTCTCTTTCAGGCAGCAATTGTACGCAGGAGGAGAAGATCAGTCATATTTTTCATTATATGCACAGCTTTTTACATACAACGTTTGTAAACAATCACCGTATTTTAGGAATTATCAGCGATACAGATCTCTTTCTGCGTGAGATTTTAAAAAAGGAATATAATGACTGGAAGCTGTATATCAATTATAACTTTGTCAATCATTTTTTCGAAAAATGCAGGGAGGAGCATGAAGGCAGCGAGGAATTCATCAGTGAGATAGGAATCAAGATATATGCGGTGCTCTATTTTGCAGAAAACATTCTTCTGATACTGGAGAATAACGGATATTATCAGGGAAGCCGGAAAAAGATCCATGGCATGCATCATTTTATCGAATTTCTGAATTCCGGCGGACTGGACAGCAATCTGCTGCGATCTTCCATGAAGCTGGATGAATTTTTGAATCATTACGGAAATCTGCTGATGAATCTGGAAGATTTGAAGTCGGAAGACAGAAACAGTGTCAGATATATCCGTAAATATCTGTATAAATTTTCGTCTGTTAAAAATATGGAAATCAGTACCAAAAGTATTTTTAACTGGTATACAAGAGACCAGACATGGCTTAAGACTATCTGCCAGATTTTATTTTTATATTTTGAACGCATATACAGATTTGATAAGGACAATGTGAAGCAGAGTCTGTTTATCGAGAAAGGGAAGCTGCAGTATGTCTTTGAGGAAAGGGCTGAAAGAGAGCGGAAAACAGAGTTTGAAAAATTTATTTCGATTATAGACATCAGGAAAATAGCACAATATGAGTACGAGAATATCTGTGAAGAATTTCAAAATCTTGACAAAAAAGATGTAAAAGCAGTACAGTTCTATAGACAGTTAAACGAAAAGATTGAGCAGATATGCTTTCAGCAAAAGAAAAAATACTATACTGTGACTGATATTATGACGAAATTAACGGAGCTGTCTGTATTTCCTGAAATCAGTTTTAATAACTGGAATAAAATTTTGAATATTACTGCTATCAATTTAGAAAACCTGATTGCTAAAAAAATGGATGTAAGTGAATGTCAGGAAGATCTGATGAAAGGGAGGTCATCCATAGAATTTGTGAAAGATTGGATACAGCATGTGGCCATTACAGATATTAAAGAAGTGCTAGACTCTTTAAAAGCATTACAGGAATACAAAAACCAGGAATATGCCAGCGAACTGCAAAATTTTATAAATTTTGTGCAGGAAGACAGAAGAGAACCTGAATTTAGTGAGATGATAGTACTGGAGAAAACAGACCCTGCATATATCAGTTTTTTCCGGGTCATGCAGGAGATTTACCGTGATGCACAGACTGGAAGGCGGGTAGTGAAAAAATCATATGGCGATAGTTATAAGATGTACATTAATATATGCAGCGACATATTTAAACATATTGATTTTTGCATAGAAGAAACAGATATAAAGAATGCAGCGCTGCTGCTTATAGATGAATATATGTTCAGAGTAGTCCAGCACTTTTTATATATAGGCATGATTATCAATAATAGGCATGAAATCAACTATAATCAGACGAATATCTACTACAGGCTGTATGAATTTATCAAAGATAACATTCTAAATCATCCGGGAAAGAGCAATAACCAGAAAAGCCTGTTTTTGAAAAACCAGATTGAAAAATGGATTGCAGAGTCCAGAAAAGAGTATATGAATAAAATACTTCCAAATGAAACATACCGGGAGCAGGCAGATGAATAAAAACAGAAGCACACAGATTCTCGAAGTTCTGCTGCTTCCCTATACCATTAAGGAACAGAAAGGAAAACAGGTAATTGCCTCGTTTTTCAGGTCTTATTCGGGCCTGCTTGGCGAAGACAGTATCGGGATTGCACAGAATGCGAAAAGAAGAAGACTTATGGATGAATTCAGACGTGCAAAGAACCGTCTTATAGATTATCTGACAGAAAAAAGCACGCATAAGCCTGTAAATCTGGATGATCTTTATATGCTGTTTGAGCTTTATTTTCCCAAAGATGATATCCTGCAGATACGGGAAGAGCAGATTGAAGACAAACTGCATTCTTTTTATTTTTATAATCTGGAAAGAATAGCAGATTCTTTACTGACATTCAGAGACGGGACGGTGGCGATACGTACCTGGAAAAATGAAAAAAGTGAAAGGTACGGGGAAGATATTTTTGGCCTGAGCAAGGCCTTTGATAAAGTAGAAATATGGAATAATTTGTCCCGAATGATAACAACAGATACACTGACAGCGCTGTTTACGGTTATGTGCGGCCTGGATCTTACAGCTTTATACGGGCAGAGTGCAATGATTTCACTATCAGATAAACTGCTCGGTAAAATTCTGCAAAAAGGGGTAGCGGAGACACATCTGCATTTAAATGCCAGCTATGATTTTCAGACTGTATGGGAAAAAAACATGGACTTAAAACTGTGGCGGCGGATTCTGGAACGCCGGATGCATTTGTCAGAAGCGTATCTGAATCTGCTGTTTACAGAAGCAGTAATCAGAATCTGCCTTATTTTATTTTTAAATGAAAAAAACGGCAAGCAAAAAGATTCTGGGTTCTATCAGTATGTATCCTGCTGTCTGCCGGAATATATGAAAGCTTTTTTTGTGCAGGCACTCTCAGAAGAGGTAAAAATAACCCGGAACCTGGATGAACATGAACAGATGCTTTCTTTGTTTCTTACGGATGATACAGTCTGCGGGCAGGAGGATTATTTATTTCAGGGGATTTACAGAGAGTACAGAGAGCTGCATACAGGGTCGGAACTGATTTTTTTATATCAGTGTTTTGTGTATTTAAGACAGAGGGATGACAGTGTGTTCCGCAAATTTTTTCTCAGATATATCCGGTTAAAAAATGCATTTTATAATAAGTGTGCACAGCGTAACGGCGTGCAGGGACTGGATTTGTTTCAGCGTTTTTTTGCAAGTGCGAAAAAAGCGGTGATTGCGGACGATGATGCTGGAGCGCTGATCCGGGCAGGACTGCAGAAACATCTGAACATGGCATTTTTAAAGAAGCTGGAAGTGCGGACAGCACCTGTATATGGGAGCAGAGATGGTTATTCAATAGAATATGAAAAGGTGCGCCCGGATTTGAAACAGGCTGTATTAAAGCAGGCCGGACAGATTTTATCTGTATACCGTATGCTGATGCTCGAACGGCTGCTGTCCGTACGGGAAGCAGAAATCATAGCGGACAGGGAATGCAGGGAAGGAACATACATCTCTGTCCAGGAGCTAAAGAAAAAATACGATGTTTCTTTTAAAGAATACCAGTTTCCGACCATAGGAATTATTTTTCATTTTCTAAAAAGAGACTCTGTGGATGATATCGCGGGATTTTTCTGCTGGCGCGGAATTGAAGATGATTTAGTAAAGTATTCAAATCACAGACTTGTTTTAAGACATAAACTGGCAAATCTGGCAAAAGCGATTGAGGAACTGCGCAGTGAGATTCCGTATCTGCATGAATATATTGTCGGAATAGATGCCGCTTCGAATGAAAATGCATCCGAACCATGGATTCTGTCTCCGGCTTTTAATTCCATCCGGACAAGGAATCATGTGAAACCTGTGCTGCATACACGGGATTTTCAGTATCAGAAAATTGCAAATATCGGGTTTACATACCATGTCGGTGAAGATTTCAGGCATCCGCTGTCCGGTCTGAGGCATACAGATGAGGTAATAGACAGATTTTTCTATAAATCCGGAGACAGGCTCGGGCATGCCATTGTACTGGGAATGGATATGGCCCGCTGGGTAAAAGAAAATGAGGCTGTGGGTCTGAAAGCAAGAGAGGAAATGGAGGATTATCTGTGGCTGTGGGGAAAAATGATGTACAGCGGGTGGGATGCTCCGATACAGGTCAATGTACTGGAAGGCAGAATTCTTGGCCTGGCACAGGAAATCTATGATATTACAAAACAGCAGAGCATTAACAATATGAACGTGGACATGCTGTATAAAGCATACAATCTGAAATTTGCAGTAAACCACGAAGACATCTTAAAAGAATGCCTGAGCCAGGAGTTAAACGGGAAAAGCGGAAATTTCTGCCAGTACAGCCAGGATGCGTGTCCGGTCAGCGGATACAGTTTTTGGAACGAAAAGAAACTGTTATGTACACAGTACTGTCCCGTTTTTGAACGAAGATGTGAGCGGGTAAGGCTGGTATCGGTAAGCGAAACCGATATTCCATTGCTGCAGTATATCCAGAATAAGCTGATCCAAAAGATTGAACAGATCGGAATTTTTATAGAGACAAATCCGACGTCAAATCTGACAATCGGAGAAATCCAGCAGATGAGCAGTCATCCAATTTTTAAATTAAATTCGCTTACAGATTCGCCTGGCTCGCATCATGCAATGGTGACTATTAATGCAGATGATCCCTGTGTATTTCATACAGATGTAGAAAATGAGACCGCATATATTTATCATGCGCTGGAACATGACGGGTATCAGAAAGAAGAGATTTTAAACTGGATCGATAAAGTACGCGACTATGGGATGAAGAGCAGCTTCGTATCCGGGATTAAGGATGCTGAAACAATGTTTTCAGAGATTACTGAAATTTTAACGGCAATACGGTACCAGGTTTATTGAAATTTGGGAATAGAGCGGTGTTTGAAAATTCTGTGTAAGATGTTATGTCATTTGACCAGGAGAAACAGCAGAAAAGGGCTGCCACATTAAGAAAAAATATTTTCTTAATGCGGCAGCCCCCTCTATTTTAGATAATACTGCTGATCTTAAAGATTAAATAGCATCCGTAAAACGGAGGCCTCCCTGTACATTATATTTTCCAGCTGCTGTATATCCATTTGAAGCATTTGCCTGTGTAGTCAGATAAAAATCTACAAGGGATGCACTCGTAGAAATGGAAGAACCATAATCTTTGAATGCTTTCTGTACTTTAGACATATCTGCATCTTTGAATGTGTCTTCGTCTATTTTCAGTCTGCCTTTTACATCTACGCTGATACCGATTTCCTTCAGTGCATTTGCATTCTGTGCCGTTTTTTCCCTAATCCGGGTCAGATTGGACACAATACCGGAATTTAAACTGTTCCCGGCTTTATCAAGCATAAGATTGTAATTTTTTACAAAGCTCTTTGCTGTGGCAAAAATATTGTCAATGTCATACACCTCATTGCCATCTTTATCTTTAATTTTTTCGAACAGCTCAGAAGATGCAAGTGCTTTGCTGACATCTTTAAGAGAAGATGCGCCTGTATCCGGTTTTGTTTCAGTATCTGTTTCTGTCTTGTCTGTAGTACTGTCAGTCTTATTTGAAGTGTTTGTACTGGATGAAGCAGTTGAAAAATTGATACGTGATAAAATTTTGGAACCATAGCTCATGCTGTCACTGGAAGAAAACATTTCCTGTACTTTAGAAACGTCTGTTCCTTTCAGAGTGGCTTCGCTCAGCTGAAGAGTTCCGTTTGCATTAATTGTAATACCCATTTCTTTCAGCTGATCTGCATTTGCGGAGGTGTTGCGCATGATTTCTGCTACATGCGATGTCTGGCTGGAAAGTGTAGAGCGTTTTGCTGAGGTTACAACATCATTATAGTCTGCGACAAAGGCTTTCATAGCAGAAACTACTTTGTCTGTGGCACTTTTGCCATCTTCCGAGCTTTCATATGTTTTGTCACTCTGTAAGGACGTAACAGATTTGTTCAGGTTCGAAAGCGATGTTGTCAGTTTCGAATTTGCTTCCTGTACTTCTTTGGAAACCTTTGGGTTTTTCTTCTCTTCGAGAAGCTTATCCAGAATATTTGTTGTTTTGCCTTTTGTGCTGCCCGACGATGAAGCTGAACTCTGCCCTTTACCGTAATATGCTTTCAAAAGTTTGGAGTAGCTGCCATTGCGAATGCTGGCATAGTCTGCATAAAAATTCTGATTTGCTATTCCACTGCTGGGTGAAAAGAAACTATTACTCATAATCATCACTCCTTTTAATTAAAATAGGGACTTCCATGTCTGTCTGTCTGATTTGTAGCATACATCAGGCCTTTCTATTAATATAACACACAGATTTAATAATTGCAACATTTCAGGAAGAAATATCCAATCCAAAATCCGATTCTGCAGAATAACTATATATCTGCCTGGTCAGGTATTTCATTTATTTTTGCTGTAAAAGGCCGGCATCCGGGCAGCCCGTACATTTTTATACCGCCAATACGCAATTCCGTATTAAAATCAGCAATATACCATCAAAACTTTTGCGTGTTCTATATTGTCAAATATTACAGTTTGCAGGAATTTATTTTCGTCAGCAGTTCCCTGTAAAAACATATTCCAGGTATTTGGATGCGATGTTTGCAAGCCTGTAAACGTCCTGCACATCTGTCGCGCTGTGTCCGGTCATCTGATACCGCGGAAAAAAGCGGGTCACATGCAGCGGAATCCCCGCCTGTTTTCCTTTTACGCCCTGGGCAGTATATGCCGGGATAGACGCTATCCACTCCGCTTCTTCCTTCATTTCATCAGCGCTGTCGTTTTCACCTGGTACGATCAGCGTTGTCAGTTCTACATGGCATCTTTCAGCCGCATGTACAATAAATTCTTTGACTGTTTTCAGGCTGCCTCCCAGCTTCTTGTAATAATCTTCCCGGAACCCTTTCAGGTCAATATTCATTGCATCAATATAAGGAAGCAGTTCGTCCAGCACTTCTAATGACGCGGTACCGTTTGTAACGAGTACGCTTTTCATTCCGGCTTTCTTTATGAGCCTGGCTGCGTCCCGCACATATTCCCAGCCAGCCAGCGGTTCATTATAAGTAAAAGCCACTCCGATATTTCCTGCTTTTTTATATTCCAGCGCTTTTTCTGCCAGTTTCTCCGGTGAAAGATACACTGCACCGGGCATCTGCTGCCTGGCCATCGAAATCTCATGATTCTGGCAGAACGGGCATTTCAGGCTGCATCCAAAACTCCCGATGGACAAAATCATGCTGCCCGGGTAAAACATTTTAAGCGGCTTTTTTTCTATCGGATCTAGTGCAATAGCTGTCACCATCCCATAATTTTTACATACAGCTGACCCGTTTTCATTTTTACGTGCCCCGCAGATGCCCCACTGTCCCTCGCTCAGGGCACAGTGATGCATACAGGTTCTGCAGACTGTTTTCATACCTGTTTCTGCCTCCTTTTCTATTTGTCCATGCACAGCGTCATATCTATTAATAATGTCTGACCACTTCAAATCTTTCCAGTTCTGCTTTTTCTGAACGGCCAATCCCGGCTTTCTGTTTTGCGATTGCAATCTGGTCTTCAACTGTGTCTACGCCCTCTAAATTCGGAAGCAGCAGTCCGCGCCGGTATCCTTTCGTCACTACTACCCCGTAGCGCTTTACATCCAGCATGTCTGCGGAATCTATTTTTTCCATGCCGCCAAGCACATCCACACTGATTGTAAGTTTATCCAGCTCCTCAGGCCCTATCGGTGAAAATCTCGGGTCTTTGGACGAAGCACTGACTGCATTATAAATAATTTCTTCTGCAACAGACCCGCGTACTGCCTGAATTGTGCCGATACATCCCCGCAGCATGCCGTTTTCTTTGATTGACACAAAGACACCCGCTTTGTCACGGTACATTTCTTCCGGCAGGCCGTCCGGTACTCTGATTTGTTTTCCCGTGCGGACATGTTCTTCAATGGTCTTTCTTGCAAGCTGCACATATGCGTCTTCTGGTATCTGATTCGCTGTCATAGTTTTCTCCCTTTCTTTCCTGGAAATTTCCTTTATCCCGTTATGCGATTTCATAAATGCAGATCCCGTACCCGACGCCAAACGGCCCCTCATAAGACACTCTCTGCGGACAGACTTTCTCATGCTCAAGCGCTCCGGCCATCATTGTAAATGAACGATGCCCGCATTCACCCGCATTCCGACAGAAATCTTCAGAAAACCCGAGCAGCTGCATAAAATCTGCCTGTCCCATTAGATCCATCACCCGCCTGTCATATTCAGGACCTTCTTTCCGGTATCCATACGGGCCATCCGCTTTCAGCCTGTGTGATAAATCCCCGCTGGCAATCAGGACCGTTTTTCTGCCGAGATCAGTTACCGTTTCTTTGATACACCGTCCAAGCTCATAATGGCTGCGCAGAGGAAATCCAGACAGTCCGATTCTTACCAGCCGGTAATCTTTCCAGTACTGGTTCACGAAATACAGCGGCACCATTGTTCCATGGTCTAACCGCTTCTCTCTTTCTCCGTCCGTACCTGCGGAAAGTCCGTGCTGGTCTGCCCGCAGGCACAGTTCTTTTACAAATGCTGTATCATAAGAAACTGTCATTTCTACAGCCCTTGCTCCAAACTGCCGGAAATCACCTTTTGCTTCTTCTCCCGGTGAAATGTGAAAATAATCTGCATACATAATCTGGTGAGGTGATATCAGTACAATTGTCTCTGGTTTTAGCTCTCCTATTTTTCCGGCGGCTTTATGATATGCATGAATGGTCCGTTGAATCTTTCTTTCCTCTCCCTTTCCAATCTCCGGTATTATTAAAGGCGGGTGCGGAAGCATATAAGCTGCTAAAATCCCCATGCTGCATTCCTCCTTAAAAACTTTATGATCATTCCATCCCTGGTACCATGCTTCTTCCGGCATGCCGGCTTGCGCGCACAGTCTCCTGCTAATCTAATTTAACCACAGATACGGACATATAACAAGGGGCTTCAGATATTTTGCTTCCTGGTTCACTGACGGATTATCCAGAGGTTATCCGGACGCCAGGCGGAGAAACTTTTTCCTTTTTTTTGTTCCGCCTCCAAACAGTAAGAACTTCTAAATTTTCTGCTTCCAGTCTCTGGAAGCGGACGGACCGGTGCCTGATGCCCCGGCGTTACGGCATGCTTTATGCTCTGGCACTGGCAGGCACCTTTTGGGGCTTCCAGGTTTGCCAGTCGGAGATAGACAGCCCGTGTTGTTTCGTCTTTGTGTGAAAGTGGCTTAAAATCAAGGAATTTCAGAGATTTTTGTATTTTCTCTGGTAGTTGATTTTTCGTCTTTGTTCGTCTTGCTTAAATAAAAATATGTCAAATTGTATGTCAATAGAAAACAGCCACCATTATTCTTGATAACAATCGCGTATAGTTTACGTCTATTGACTTCCTTAAATCCGTTCAGTATGATATTGTTTGAATTTATCTCTTTGAACGGATTGACAAGGAGGTGTGAATACATGAATCGAATTTATTGGGATAGAGATAAAATATCCATATTGACAGACCAAATAGAATCCATAGAGCATAAACATTATGCGATTCAATTATTTCTGAGCATTGATAAACCTTTAAATTTATATGTATCGGGTAAACTGATTGCAGGTAAGTGTGTAATTGTAAATCATAATGTTAATCATGTCTTTTCGACAGAAAATAAATTACATTTATCAATTATAATTGAACCTGCTTCTAACATAGCTAAGCAATTAGAGATGAAAATGAATGGAAACGATTTCCGTATTTTAGATGATTTCGGGATTGAAAAAATACAAAATATTGTTTTTGATCTTGCATATTGCCAAAAGGATAATGAACTCAAATATTATCAATATTTAATTGATACATTATATGAATATATAAATTTAGACGGAAAAATAAAAGTATATGATAATAGAATTAGAGAAGTGCTAAACTATACTGAAAAATGTACCTGTACTGTTCACACTATTTCATTTTTGGCGGATATGGTATCGCTATCACGAAGCAGATTATCACATTTATTTCGTGAGCAAGTCGGTATACCATTAAAAAGCTACATACAATTTCACCAAATGCAAAAAGCCTTTTTTGCTCTTTTAAGTGGAAAAACTATTACAGAAGCAGCAATGCTTGCAAATTTTGACTCACCATCACATTTTGCGGCAGTTACAAAAAGAATGATGGGTATGCCCGCAAGTCTATCCTCTAAAAATAGCGTTTTTTTGAAAGTCTATGATGTATAAATGATTTATAATCAAG
>CAJTVR010000111.1 GCA_910580075.1 uncultured Eubacterium sp.
TCATTCTAAAGAGAATGGGGGTGATGCTATGAAAAAGAGAAAACATAAGAAACACAAGATACATATTTCTCTTATGGAGCTGCTGACTTTCGGCATATTCCTTCTGGCATTGCTTACATTCGTGTTTACGTTTTGTAAGTAGCCTTACATAGCAAAAGTCACCCTGATACTTTAGGCGGTAAAGGGTGGCATTGCTATTCCTATATCGGTCAACCCCTTGTAGGCGGTTGCTCTTTGTTTTGTGTCTATACTATAGCATATCTTAGGTTTGATTGCAATAGTCTTTTTTCTTTTGAGTTTCCCCATTTTTTAACTCCTCATGTTCTATGAATGGCTATTTTAAAGTATTCAAACAGGGTTATCTGCCAGATACACTTTGGTAATGATGCGGCACAGCTTTTTCTTTTCCTGCATCTTCAGGCTGGAAAGCAGGAGCACGGGCTCTTTCCCAAAGCCATATACGGCTGTCAGCACAAGCCCTGTCAATCCCCGATTTAGATTTTTTCAAACTCTCGCTATGGGGTGCTGTCTATCCCGCCTATTTTGCGAAACGATTATTTCAATGCTCTTTCTGTTTCCAGACATTTGAATGACATGAATCCATTCTTTAAGCTGATTACCGAATATGTGGTTGAAACAGAACGAAAATATTGCAGACTGCTTAAGTTATGAATTATATAATTTTCCACGAGAGGGGGCGGACGATATTCAAGATGCACGTCAACCGGAAAGGAAATGAGTTTTGCAGCCAGAAGTATAAGAATCAGTTTAACGTCTACAAATCAAGAGAAAAGCAGAAAGGGAACAAAAGCAATGATTGAAAATATAAATGTAAATATCATAACCGATGCGGACGGTAAAAAGCTGGTCTTGATCAATGATATCCGTTTTAGGGCAAAAGTGCGGGATGACTGGACGGCTGTTGAAGAATATCTGAAAGAATATATCGGAGATTTTTATGAAATTGAAGAAACTTCTGAAAAAATATTTATTTCGGCAGATTTTCCCGACGAATATGCAAGTTCAGAAAGCCGTATCGCCTTAAAAGGCGCAGTGGCAAAAGCGAAAGCAAATGCCACGCAGGCTATTCCTGAACTTATAAGAATAGCTGCCAATCCAAAGCATGAGGCAAACAGGAAAGATAAGCACAAAACAGATGCGGTATATGGATGGTATCGCTACAATATCAGATTCGCATTGCCTGTATATGATGACAAAACGGGGACAGTAACAAGACATAATATTTATTCGGCAAGTATGCTTGTCCGTCATGCGAACGATGACAGGAAGTATCTGTATGATATTCTGGCAATAAAAAAAGAAACGAGCAGCCCGCTTGAGTGAAAACACTGTACGGTAAAAACCCATTTCTTATTGTCAATAATAAGCTATTTTTCAATTCCTGTCAATCCCCGATTTTGATTTTTTCAAAATGCCCATTGGCATTTCTAATGCAATGGGGAAAACAATGCTAAAGGGAATATATCAGGTCGTGCAGAACTACTTCCTCCGCCCTGCTCCTGATGCTGTTTACTTTCTGAAGCCAGCACAGCCAGTCATCGGATTTAAGCTGCTCCGTTACGCCCTCTTTCTTTGCCATCTGCCTTACAAGCCTGTACATCATCTCGCTGCATTCTTCATCAATCTCCGCAAGATGCTTCCATAGGGTTTCCGATTAAAATCATATACGAATAAATGCCTCCATGATTCTCCTTCAAAAACTGCTGCCTCATCCTTCTATACTTCCCGATCTGATATTCCATTGTATCCGAAGGTTTCAGGTCGAGAATCAAATAGCCGCCTTCCCATTTATCTATTCGATTATCTTTATTACATTTGCTCCAATTCTTTTATTTAATAGAAGTCTCCCGGCCATCTTTAGGTTTTGGTATATCTGGTTTCTTCAACTGCCATGTACTTGTCCATTTTACCGCTTCCTGCAGCCTCTAAATATGTAACCTAAGGAACCGGCCGGACAACCGCTCAGGATTGTTTCGTGAAGAATAATAGAAAATAATAAATACGGCATTTTAACGAAGCTGTGTCTTGTTACTATCCTTGCCGATAGATCAGTCTTTTTAATAATCCGATACCAGACGGACTGCAATTTCCCTTGCTGCAGCGCTGGATATCTCTTTACCGTCTGTCTTCCCCAGATAAACACAGAAATAAATCTGGCCGTTTTCCTTTTCTGCAAACCCGGTGAACCAGGCGTCCACAGCAGTACCATCCGCCACGCCCATTCCGGTCTTCCCATATATGTTACAGTCTGTTTTTTTCTCATCCTGAAGCAGCATTACTTCTTTCAGCGTATTCTTAGTCTCATCCGAATAAACCGAATTCTGTCCAAAAATACGCTCCATAACCTGTGTCTGTTCTTTCGGAGAAATCTTTAGTGACGACTCAATCCAAAACCCGGTCAGAGCCCGGTTATTATTATTTGTATTCAGCCGCCCTTCCCAGTCAGAAATATCCCGGTTTCCATAGGAAAGCCTGTCTAATTCCTCCTGTATAAGCTCCCTGCCGGTTTCATCTATAACCTCTCTGTAATACCAGACACACGACTCCCGAAAAGCCTCTTTAAAATCAATATCTTTATTCCAGCTCTCTCTCCAGAAAACCTCGCCGCTCCATTTGCGTACAGAATGCTCCGGGTTCACAATCCCGTTCTCCAAAGCCGTCAGCGATGAAATAATTTTGAATGTAGAACAAGGCGATCTGCGCGCCAGGGCTGTCTTTTTGTTAAATATAAAAAACTTCCGGGCAGAAACATCATAGATTACTGCTGCTCCCTGAAATCCGCCAAAATAAGCTGACCAGTCTGTCTTTATAATTTCAGCTGCCGGTATGCTTTCTCTTAAACCGTCTTCTGCCTTCCTTTTTTCATTCCCCATCTGCGCGCTGCTTCCTTCTGCTGAATCACTTCCTGTTTCCGCCTCACTTTCTGTTTCTACCCTGCTTCCTACTGCTCCACTTTCTCCTTCCGCACCGCTTCCTGGTTCCGCCCTGCTTCCTCCTTCCGCACCGCTTTCTGCTTCCGCCCTGCTTCTGCCTTCCGCACCGCTTTCTGCTGCTGTTTCACTTCCTCCTTCCTTATATTCTTCTCTCCCGTCTTCTGTTTTCGTATTTTCATTCCCCTCTTCCGCTAATTTCTCTTCTGCTTCTTCCATCTGGCCGCTGTCTGCCATTTTATCCCCCGCATGTTCACCCGCATGCAGCTCCTTTTCATTTTCTTTTTCTCCGCCAGGTATCCCGGCACAGCCGCTGAACAGACTGGCGGATATAAGCATTGCCGCCATACCAAAACCCATACATCTAATAAAGTAATTGTTATATCTTTTACAGTTTTTCATTATAATTAATCCTTTCTATTTACAAAGTCAGATCCCCTGCAGCAGACTGCCAGGGAATCAAAGCCGCTAAACCGCTGGGTATCCGGCCCCCGCAGCATTCGCCAGATGCCCGTGCAGGCACAGCACCCGGCCCACTGCCAGCGGTCATAAATATTCTCACATCAGTTATCATTAAAATAATATTCCAGAATATCTTTCCTTGCAGCGACTGCATGCGACGAAGCATAACCGTTTGCAATACGCACTGCCAGCGCTATCGATGGCTTTTTAGCCGGAGCATAACCGATAAATAACGCATGGTCCGGTCTGTTTTTTGCTTCCTGTGCGGTACCTGTCTTTCCTGCAACGCTGATTTTTGAGTCTTTAAACGCTGCATTATTCTTCGCAAACTGCCTCATTCCGGAATGAAGCGTATTCCACACGTCATCCGGCAGACTGACCGTCCCTGCAAGCGCCGCCTTTTTTTCTTCCAGTTTTCCATCTTTTTGTGTAATTCCTCTAATCAATGTAAGCGAATAAGCCTTTCCTCTGGAAGCCAGTGTGCCCGCATATCTTGCAAGCTGCACGGTCGAATAGTTATGTGTGCCCTGGCCGATTGCAGAGGGAATCGCGTAAGCGTCCGTGACCTGAGGGGCTGATTCTGTAATTTCAATCCCGGATTTTTTATCCAGACAGAACAGTTTTGAATAATACTGCAGACGTTCCAGCGAAACGCTGTCTGTATATTCCGTCCCCTTTTGCGTTCCCAGCCGGTATGCGGTTTCACACATATAATCATTACAGGAAAACTGGATTGCATCGGCAGCATTTTTGACACTGCCATGTCCCGTATGTTTCCAGCATCTTAAACCAGGGTCTGTTTTATCGAATATCCCGTCGCAGAATACAGCCGAATGAGCGGAAATCACTCCCTCCTTTAATCCCGCAGCAATTGTAACCGGTTTGAATGCAGAACCAGGCGCTGTCAGCTGCTGCGAAGCTCTGTTATATAACGGCAGGGACCTGTCCTTTAAAAGACGCGCATAGTAATCCGCATCCATCTGACTGGCCAGACGGTTCAGATCATATCCCGGATAAGATACCAGCGCCAGCAGCTGTCCGGTTTCCGGGTCCATAACGGCCGCTGATGCGCTGCAGGGGTCCAGTGCCAGCTGTGCAGGTGTAATCTCGCAGTTTTCGATTTTCTTTTTCAGAAAAGTAAAACTATCCATTGCACCATTTATGAACTGTTCATAATCACTGCCAGCAGCAGACAGTACTTTCTGATCATATAAAAGCGTGCACAAATCCCTGCCTGTAACCGCATCTTCCATAACAAGGCGTTTTAAAAGAATCTTTTCAAAATTCCGGTCGTTTTCCAGCCTTGTTATGATCGTTTTTACCAGCAGCTGATACATCTGCTCTGCCGTAAAATATCCTTCTCCTGCTTTTGTATATCCGTCCGAAATCCATCCTTTTTCAATTGCAGTAATAAGAAATGCCTTTGTGCTGCCTTCCTTTTTTTCCTTCCAGCTGCTGTATACCTCATCTTCTTTATTTATCAGCTCTTCATCCAGAATACCAGTCTCATTCATTATATAAGAAATATATTCCTGCATTTCTTCCGGTAAACTATGAAAATCCGTATTTCCCTCCTGCAGTTCTGCCTTTATATTTTTTCCTGCCTCTGCATAAGCTGCCTCCAGCAGTTTCGCCGTATTCTGCTCCGTCAAAGACGCATCCGCACGATGCAGTCTGCCAATGTCTAAAACTTCATTTTCTATCAATGCCAGATAAACATCATAGACCGGGATACGGATATCAGATGCATCCGCTACGGCTGACTTGTCAAATTTTTTAGCAGGAATCAGGTTTTTAACAAGAATCCCTGCTAAGTTTCGTTCCAGAATACGATAAACCTCAGTCTGCAGATTTTTATCAATCGACAGATATACGTCTCTGCCGGCTGACGCTTCCTGAATGACCTGTCCTTCCCCGACAGTCTTTCCTACATTATTCACCATAATCCGGCGCTCGCCGTCTGTCCCCTTCAGCTGTCCTTCACAGTACTGCTCGATGCCAGCCTTTCCTGCATACGAATCTGCGGTATAGTTTTTATCTGCATACTGTTCCAGTTCTTCCGGCGAAATTTTCCCTGTATATCCAAGAATGTGCGAAAACGCTTCCCCGCCGCTATAAATCCTGCTCCATTCCTTTCCGATCCCTGTCCCAGGCAGAGACAGTCTGTTTTCCAATATAAACGCCGCTGTTTCTTTGGATACGTCCCTTGCCAGAACTACTGGCACATATTTTTTATAAGAATTCAGGGAAAGCATATACCGGACACCTGTGATCATAATCTGCTCTTCTTTGGAAAAATGTTCCGGCAGCCCGTACTGATCCAGTTCTTCTTTTGTATATCTGCAGTTTCTGCTTTCTCCATAGCCGTAAAGCGCATATTTCTCGCTGGACAAAAGATACTGCATCATTTCATCCGCACTCATATTCTGCTGATTCTGTGTCATATCATCCGGACTGGATCTGCCAAAGATATCAGCCTTAAACCTCGCCAGTTCTTTCCCCTGAACTGTGTATGTAAAACCGCCTCCGGAACCGGTTTTTATTTTTAAACCATGAATGACCTGTTCATGATTTTTTTCCAGCTCTTTTATTACCCGGTAAATCGTACCGTTTAGCGAAAGCTGGCGTTCCCGGTCTGCTGCATAATCAAGTTCATCTGTCATTGTAACTGTATAAGACAGCGCGTTATACGCTAAAACCTCTCCATTACGGTCAAAAATCCTGCCTCTTACACCCGGCTCTTTTATAGATCTTGCAATTTTTAATTCATAATTTTGTGCATACTTATGTCCGTTTACAGCCTGTAAATCCCAGAGACGGTATAGAAGAATGGAAAAAAGCACCGGAAACAGACCGCATAATATATAGAGCCTTGAATTTTGGTTTTTTCTGCTTTGTTTTACGTTTATGAACCTTTTTCTTTCTGGCTGAAACATCCTTCTATCCTCCTGACCTTTTTTGAATCTGTAAACTGTGAAACCGGATTCCGCAAAATATTCCCGGCTAAAAAACTTAACTTTCAAATAAATCTGATACTCTTTCGGAATTCTTGTTTTGTGCTTCTTCCATTTCGAATTCTTACATAAGTAAGATTTTGCAGTAAAAAAAACCGCTTCTTCGTTTTATGCAGATTTACTATGATATTGCAAATATTACATGAGTAAGATTTAAAAGTCAAGTACTTTTCGTATTTATTACCTCCGGTTTATTGCTTCAAGACAGATCAAAATGGAGGAGGCGGGCTTTTTTGACGGCAAATTATAAGAAAAGAAAGCGGCGGCTTGAAATCTGTTATTCCAAAACCGCCGCAGGGCTGCCTGTATTTTGTCCGGGCGTGCAGATACCAGCCGCCGAAACAATGTTTTTTTATTATGCCGTTGTTCTGTCAGAAGTGCCGAACATTATCATGATGCGTTTGCTGACGCAATCGAAACACTGCCCTTTACATTTCTCAAAGCGCCGTCCGGAGCCTGAAGGTACAGCTGATAGGTACCAGGCTTTGTTACCGGAGGCCCAACGGTAAAATCTGCAGTACATTCCAGCGCTTCCCCTGGCTGACGCTGGTTATTCACTGACCAGTAAGCCACATCTTTCTTCTCTTTCTTTGCAAAAAAGACCTTCATTCTGTTTCCCTTTTTCGCTGAAATGTCGTACAGAATTTCGTCCCCGTCGTACAATGTGTACTCACCCAGGCAGACAGTTTCTCCCGCCGCTACCTTCTTGAAATCAACAGGGATGATTTCTATATCAGTTTTATGATCCGGGTCATCCATATCCCCCAGCAGTTTAGTCACTTCCGCCTCAGTCAGATAGGAAACGCCTGTGATTTTGTTTTTCGCATCACGGACAATTTTGATATTAACAGTTCCTTTTGGGTTCATATTCAGCGTGCAAAAGGATTTGCCGGCCTGGGTGTCTAAAAAAACGCTGACAAGCTGGCCCTGGTAGTAATAATCTTTGCCGTCCATCGTAACGCCTGCAGCCCGGTATTCCTCAGTCTGCGCTTTTGCCCATTTTTTCTGCTGCTTCTCTTTCAGCCCGTCAGACTCCCCGCTCCTGTTCAGCTTATCAAAGAGTATGGACTGAAATGCCCGTTTCCCATCTTCCAGCGCCCTGCCCAGCCAAAGTTCCAGCTCCGCTTCATCCATACGGTCCGTAAGGATGGAGAAAAACGCCATTTCTTCATCGGTATATGCCTTTTCCGCGAAACTGGCAAATTGAGAAGAATTTGTATCCAGCCTGCGCACAGCGGCAGAGAAGAAAGAAATGTCACCATCCGCATAGAGCTTTTCAAGCCACATCTTTTGAGTATTTTTATCCAGCCGGGGAAAAGTAATTTCAAACAGAGGCAGACTTCCGGCTTTATAATACTGATCTATCTTTGAAGAATGACCCTTAATGCTCACTTCCGCTTTTTTTGGATAGACAAAATTATCATAAGACCGGCTCCCTTGTCCAATCGCAAGGACTGCTCCAACCGATTTTCCTGTAATATTCCTACCCGCGCCCGTGATATCATAATCCCGCAAAATAACATTATAAATATGAGCATTCCGGGCAACACCAAACAGCCCTATAATCTCAGCGTCCGGGTCGGTCATGGTAAGTCCTGCAATTTCAAAACCGTTGCCTGTAAAAGTGCCTGTAAATGGATGTTCCCATGTTCCAATGGGTATCCATTCGTCCGTGGATAAGCGGATATCCGCCTGCTGCATATAATTCTGATCCATGCCATACTCACCTGATCCAATAGCTCTGAGCTGGGCTTCATTATAAACTAAATAATATGATGTTCCCTTAATATCCAATGTTTCCATTTCTAGCGAACTGCCATCCGGCACATCCACGGCGGCAGAATAAGTCCCGGCGAAAGCTGCACTGAATATAATACACAGCGTCAGCATACCTGTCAAAAACTGAACTGCTTTTGATTTTTTCTTAAATTTCATAATCGCACCTAACCTTTCTTTTAACAGTTGTTTATTTTCGCTTAAAGTAACGGCTCCAAGATTTTCTTTGTATCTCCCAGCTGCAGCCATCGCGTCAAGCAGGGTTTTCCCGTAGTCCTTCGCATGAGCGGATCCTATTTTTGCGAGAACCGCCTCATCACAGGAAAATTCGCACGCCTTTGTGACTTCCCGGCTCATAAGATATACAAGCGGGTTAAACCAATGCAGGCAGACCGTAATCTGTACCAGCCACTTATAGAACATATCCCGCCGTTTGTAGTGCATCAGTTCATGCAGGATGATATAGCGAAAATCTTTTTCAGGAATATCTGCGCTGGGCAGTACGATACACGGACGGAAAAAGCCAATCAGCAGAGGGGAAGAAACCAACGGATTGACGCATAATTCAATGGGCTTTTTGATGCCCGACTGCTCCGCAACAATAGAAAGTTCGTCTAACCGCTCAATGTCAGAAACCGGGGTCAATCCAGCACGGATATACCGCATAAAGCCCTGATAGATTGTTATTTTTCGTATCAGCAAGCCCAGCGCGGCCACCAGCCACACCAGCCAGATCTGATTGATTAGCAACACTCCAATATCTTGAAGTGGGTGGGCAGTTGTTACATCATCTGCCGGACTACTTACCGTTTCATTGTGATGTTCTGCCCCAACAGCGGGAGCAAGATTGCTTCCCGGAACGTTTAGTGGGGGCTGTTGCTGCGGCGGTAAAGGAGCGGTCTGGGATATTGCCTGATCGACAGCCTGATATGCCTTCCCCATCAGGCTTACTTCCGTCCCGAACGGGAGCAGCAGCCGCAAAACAACAACCAGCCAAATGTAATACTGCCATTGCCGGCTGATTTTGTTTTTCAAAAACTGTTTTCCACAAAGCAAAGCCAGAATAAGCAAGCTGCCGGAAAAGGACATGGATAAGAAAATTTTCAAAACTATGTTCATTGCCGCTCTTTCCCCTTCTCCAACAGCTTTTTCAAGTCCTCATATTCCGCGTCTGTCAGCAGATCGCCCATAATCAGATTGGAAACCAGCCCTTTTGCGCTCCCCTCATAAATCTTATCCAGGAAATTTTTTGTCTGCGCTGTCTGGTATTCTGCTTCTGAAATGAGCGTGGTATATTCGTTGCGGCGTCCGATTTTCTTAGCACTCAGAAAGCCTTTGTTCATCAGCCGCGATAGGAGTACAATCAAGGTATTCTTTTGACATGTCCTGCCTGCTGCTGCCAGCCCGTCCATGATATAAGGAAACAGCGTCACCTCCTGCGGGTTTCCCCATACGATTTTCATAATTTCAAGTTCGGCGTCGGATAATTTCTGTAACATGCTTTATCCCTCCTATCCTATTGTATAACACAATGTTGACAATTAAAATATAACACGATGTTGTCCTTCTGTCAAGTTTATATGTTACAGAAGAAAAAATCATTTTTGCAGATTCTGGCAGACTGAAATTGCAAACAGCGGCAAAATATGCTATATTAAATTAGCGTCTGTATATTTTCAAAAATCATTATACAAATCTGAACGATCTTTTGAAAAAGGAATTTTAAGCAGGCCTTGCAAAAACTTTACAATTGGTTATAATAGATAAAGAATAAAAATACAGAATGCCGCGTAAATAATTAAAAAAGCGTGTTTGACAATTTCAGTATTGAATGTTAAACACGCTTTTATAAGAACTAATGAAAGGAATGAGAAGAAAAGGATGAGAAAAAATGGCATATTATTTAGTTGATTACGAAAACGTAAGAATCCACGGATTAGACGGATTGGACAGCCTCTCGCAAAAAGACGAGGTGTGTATTTTTTATAGCGACAACGCAGACAGCCTGACATTTGAGCTTCATTTTATCTTAAATGAGGCAAAAGCTAAAATAGCGTATCAGAAGGTAGAAATCGGAACAAAAAATGCACTGGATTTTCAGCTGTCTTCTTATCTCGGGTATCTGATCAGCCAGAATAAAGACAGCAAAAATACTGAATATTTTATTGTTACGGCAGACGGCGGATTTTCAGTACTTGTAAATTACTGGAACAAAAAAGATGTCGTCGTAAAAACGGTTATGGACTGTACCGGAAAAGATGAAAAAGCAGAAGCTGAACAGCTGTTTTTAAAAATAGAAAATCTGATTCAGCAAAAAGAAATGGTTCCTGCAGTTGCAGAAATTATACAGCACTGCCGCTCAAAACAGGAAGTTCACAACGCCCTGATTAAAGAAATCAAAGACAGCAAAAAAGCCAGTGAAATATACCGGGCAGTCAGACCTTTGCTGGCAGATAAACAGGGACGTGCATGACAAACAGAAAAGGAGAAAGACGCATGGAAAATATTTTTTATATGGACCATCCATTAATCCAGCATAAAATTTCTATGCTGCGTGATCAGCAGACAGGTACCAATGAATTTCGCAAACTGGTAGAAGAGATTGCAGTTTTGATGGGATATGAGGCATTCCGGGATCTGCCTATGGAATCTGTAGAAGTGCAGACTCCGCTGGAGACCTGCCAGACGCCTGTAATCTCCGGGAAGAAACTGGCAGTTGTGCCAATTTTAAGAGCCGGGCTAGGAATGGTCAACGGCATTCTGACGCTCGTGCCAAGTGCCAAAGTCGGTCATATCGGCCTTTGCCGCAATCATGAAACCCATGAGCCGGAAGAATATTACTGCAAGCTGCCAAGTCCTATTGAAGAACGGACCATTGCTGTATTAGACCCTATGCTGGCTACCGGAGGATCTGCCGTAGCTGCTGTGAATTTTATTAAGGAACATGGCGGGAAACATATTAAATTTCTCTGTGTTATTGCTGCCCCGGAAGGTATCGAACGGTTTCATAAGGCACACCCGGATGTACAGCTTTACTGCGGATGCCTGGACCGCTGCCTGAACGAAGAAGCATACATCTGCCCGGGCCTCGGAGATGCCGGCGACCGGATTTTCGGCACTAAATAGCATCAGCACAAACATATTACAAAGGAGCATCAGACATGTCAAACTTAAATGAAAAAATGACAGCTCTCGGCACACAGCGTTCTGTGATTCGTGAACTGTTTGAATACGGAAAAATGAAAGCAGCTGAAATCGGCGCTGAACATGTATTCGATTTTTCCATAGGCAACCCAAGCGTGCCGTCTCCGGCATCCGTCAACGAAACTGCACAGAAAATACTGGCAGAAATGGACCCGGTTTTGCTCCATGGCTACACAAGTGCCCAGGGAGACGCCGGTGTGCGTTCCGCGCTGGCAGATTCTGTCAACAGACGTTTCCATACGGATTATACAGCTGACAATTTCTATATGACCGCAGGCGCTGCTGCCGCTTTATGCTGCTGCCTTCACGCCGTCTGCTGCAGCGGGGATGAAGTCGTAATCTTCGCGCCGTACTTCCCTGAATATATCGTATTCACAGAAGGTGCCGGCGCAAAGCCTGTCATTATACCGGCTGATACGGATGCTTTCCAGATTGATTTTGCTGCACTCGCCCAGGCTCTTACCCCTTCGGTCAAAGCAGTCATTGTCAATTCGCCTAACAATCCTTCCGGTGCGGTCTATAATGCGGATACGGTAAAAAAACTGGCTGATCTGCTGGATGCAAAATCAGCCGAGTACCATCATCCTATTTATCTGATTGCAGACGAGCCATACCGTGAAATCGTATTCTCTGGCACGCAGGTTCCTTTTCTGCCTGATTATTACCGCAATACACTGGTATGCTATTCCTGGTCAAAATCGCTTTCCCTGCCAGGGCAGCGTATGGGCTATGTGCTTGTTCCGTCTGCCGCAGATGATTTTGAACTGCTCTATGCTGCAGTGGCCGGTGCCGGACGCACTCTTGGATACGTCAATGCGCCAAGCCTGTTCCAGCGGGTCTGTGCTGCCTGTGCCGATGAGACATCCGATATTTCGATTTATGAAACAAATAAAAACCTGTTATTAAAAAGCCTGAGGGAAATGGGCTACCATGTCACAGAACCGGGCGGAACATTTTACATGTTTCCACGCTCACTGGAAGCAGATGATCTGGCATTTGCAGCTCGTGCCAAAGAGCTGAACCTTTTAATAGTACCAGGGAGCGGTTTTGGATGCCCGGGACATGTACGTATTTCATACTGTGTACCGACCTCGCGCATCGAAAAATCTCTTCCGGCATTTGAGAAACTGGCTGGATTGTACCATTTGAAACATTAATCTGCCAATGGGCTATCGGATCATGACACAGACCTGTCTGCCCCCATCAAAAAAATTATCTCTCGCAGAATTTCGTGCTTTTCAGCAAAGAATCTTCTGCGGGAGATATCTTTTTTCTCGTTTGAACTTGTTTCTATTCTCCTGCCTGTTCTAAAACCATACGTTCTGTGCTGGTGTCCTGGCGTGGACAGACTACCTGTATGCCCGTTTCACGCATATGGCGGTAAACAGCTCAGAGGCCGGATTTTTTTTGAGCCGCTCATTCCGGGTGGTAAGCCTGCCGATCTGGGCGCAGGGTTCATCAAGTTCCGCTTCATGAACCTTCTGTTCTTTCCGCTTTTTGGCTGTATCGTTTTCAAAAACGGAGGGAAGCCCTGTGACGGCCTCTTTTTTCCATTTTGAAAGCATATTTGGGTGGATCCCATTTTCAGAAGCAATTTCATTGAAGGGTCTTTCACCCCTTAACACCTCAAGAACAATAATATTTTTATATATTATTATTCAAATCCCCACCAAAATATGCTATAATATTTCATAATCAGTGTAGACAGTATGGGGATAGTTCCTCGGTTGCCCTTTTCGGAAATGGAAAGGGGGATTCTATGAATACTCTTGAAGTATTAACGCTCGTTTTGGTTATATTCGCAGCATTAACATACATAGACAACCACAGCAACCGTAAATAGACAGGAAAAAAGCTATCCTCTACCGCAAATGGTTCTTTCTGAACTTTGGGTATAGGCAACAAAAATTATAGGTTGAAATCAC
>CAJTVR010000112.1 GCA_910580075.1 uncultured Eubacterium sp.
CTGTTCCGCCTGCAAACAGTAAGAACTTCTAAATTTTCTGCTTCCAGTCTGTGGCCGCGGACGGACCGGTGCCTGATGCCCCGGCGTTTTTGGCATGCTTTATGCAGAGGCACTGGCAGGCACCTTTTGGGGCTTCAGCGTTTTCTGCAGGCGGCAGACAGTGAGCCCCAAATCCTGGATATGGGGCAGAAAATTAAGAATTTCTAACTGTTTTCCGGAGTCACAGAAAAAGGAAAAAGTGTCTCTGTCCGGCTGGCACTGGCTGAATTTATGTGCCTCTGTCCGGATGCCGGCTGTGCGGCAGAATTCTGCAGCATGGCGCTGGTCCCGTCACATCCAGCCAGATGAATTTTATACGCCTGCCCGGATGCCGGATAGTCTGCTGGTTACCCGGACGCCGGGCGGAAACATGCGGCTGGCAGCTGTCTGCGTCAGAATTAAAAGCAAATCCTGTCAGACTCTGGCCTGCATCTGGAAGCCCGCATTCAGACATGTATATAAATTCATCCGGTAACAGCCGGATAGCGGTGCGTACCTGGAAAACGGCTGCCAGAAAGATACATAAAATTTATTCAGTACCAGCCGGCCAGATACATAAAATTTAGCCGGTAACAGCCGGGCGGAGAAACTTTTTCCTTTTTTTGTGACTCCGGAGAACAGTTAGAAATTCTTAATTTTCTGCCTCATGTACAGGATTTGGGGCTCACTGTCTGCCGCATGTAAAGACCCGGAAGCCCCAAAAGGTGCCTGCCAGTGCCGCTGCATAAAGCATGCCTAAACGCCAGGGCATCAGGCACCGGTCCGTCCGCAGCCACAGACTGGAAGCAGAAAATTTAGAAGTTCTTACTGTTCGCAGGCGGAACAAAAAAAGGAAAAAGTTTCTCCGCCCGGCGTCCGGGTAACCAATAGACTGTCCGGCGTCCGGGTAACCTATACTTTGTAAAAAGATATTTTGCGTTGGATTATTCCTCCGTTTGTGGTATGATAAATGCAGACAGGAGTGACCGGTATGAGTGAATATCAGGAAAATGAGGAAAACGGGGAATATACATACAGCCTGATCCGAAAAAATGTGAAAAACATTAATCTGAGCGTAAAATCCGATGGAAGTATCGTAGTTTCGGCTAGTCCGCAGGTACCGAAAGATTACATTGATGATTTTGTGCATTCTAAAATTCCATTTATACAAAAAGCACGTATTCATATGGAAGAAATCAGGAGCAGTACCCAAAAGCACTTGTTTCAGACAGGGGAACAAGTGCCTTATCTTGGCAGTTTTCTGACTCTGCAGACAGAACCGGCGGACAGATCCAGAATTCCGGTCTGGATTGAAGAAGGCCAGGACGGCAATATTACACATTTATCCAGAAATAACAAAGGAGAGGCTGTCTTTTGCCGGGAAGGGTATCTGTATTTATATACGCAGGATATGGAAAGCACCGAACACAAGCAGCAGCTGTATGATTCCTGGCAGCAGATCCAGACAGGAATATTATGCAGACAGCTCAGCAGAAAATATTATCCATTTTTTCAAAAGCTGGGCGTGGATTATCCAGAAATAAAAATCCGTAAAATGAGATCTCGCTGGGGTTCCTGTATTCCGGTAAAACACAAGATTACATTTAACAGCCGGCTTTTGGAAAAATCCATGGAAAGCATTGAATATGTAGTTGTGCATGAATTTTCACATTTTATACATCTGGATCATTCAAAGGCATTTTATAATTTTGTAGAACAGATTATGCCGGACTGGAGAAAAAGAAGAGAAGGGCTGCGGTAAGAACTTTCACAGTGGCAGATCTGAATGATAATCTGTTTGGAACGTGTTTGAAAAAATATTGCGTTGAAGGTAGTAAAAGCAGCCAAAGTGTGCTAAAATAAGAGCATCTTTAGTGTTTAGCGAAAAGGTAGAGGGAGAAAATCAGCATGAGTAAGGAAAAGAACGAAGAAAAGAACAAAAAGACAGGAAGCTCCAGCGGATACAGGCATAAGACAAGAAGGCTGAGTATTCGTTCAAAAGTTCTGCTTCCAATGGCGTTAATGGTTGCGATTATCTGCTGCTGCATGGCTCTTTTGTTTAAATCACGCATGGAAACAGACATGATATCAACAGGTGCAGAACTGGCAGTATATGTGGGAAATCTGGCTGAGGATAATATAAACGGCAACCTGTTAGACAAATTAAAGCCGGGCGATGAAACGTCGGCTACTTACAAAGCACTTGCGAATGCTATGGCCAGTACACTAAAAGGTTCAGCGATTAAATATATGTATACACTTTATACAGACGGTGAAAAAGTATACTATGGAGTAGATCTGGATGAGGAAGACCGCCAGGGTGTTGGAACAGAATTTGATGAGCCGTATTCTGTATTGAAACCAGTATTTGAAGAAGGCAAAGAAGTAAAAAGCGACAGTATTGAAATGACAGCCGGCTCGCCCGTTATTTCCGCATATGTGCCTGTATATAATAATAAGATGAACATTGTAGGAGCGATTGGATGCGATTATGAAGCGGCTGGCATTGTAGCGGCGGTAAACGATACCATGCGCAATGTTATTAAAATAGGAATTGCTTTTTTTGCGGCGGCAGTTGTTCTGTTCAGCCTGATTATCAGCCGGGTTACAAAAAAATTATGGGATGTAGATGACAGAATATATGATATTGTAAACAGCAATGGAGACCTGACACAGACAATACAGGTAAAATCAGGAGATGAGATTGAGTGTATTGCAGGACATGTCAATGAACTGCTTGCCTATATGCGCCAGATTATGACTACGATTTCAGATAACTCTACAAAGCTGAACGATTCTTCTGAAAATGTCGTATCACATTTAAAAGATACGCAGTCTTCTGTTTCTGAAGTATCTTCTACAATGGAAGAGATGACGGCGACAATGGAAGAGACGACATCATCTTTGAACCGGATTAATGAAGCAGTGAATGAAGTATATGCCTTCATTGAAGAAATTAATGGCCGTGCAAAAGAAGGCGGTGCATTGTCAGATGAAATTAAAGAAAGCGCCCAGAAAATCCAGTCCAGTGCGATTACAGAACAGAAAGCAGCAAAGAAACGGACGGATGAAATGACAGAAAGTGTTTATGATAAGATTGAGCAGTCTAAAGCAGTGGAAAAAATCGGGGAACTGACAGCCAATATCATAAACATCACAGACCAGACAAATCTGCTGTCGCTAAATGCGAGCATAGAAGCAGCCAGAGCCGGAGAGGCTGGCAGGGGATTTGCTGTTGTAGCAGATGAAATCGGAAAACTGGCTACAGATTCGGCCTCTGCTGCAGAACAGATTAAAGATGTCAGCACAGTGGTTATTAAAGCTGTGAATGCACTGGCAGATGAAGCATCCCGCATGGTGAAATTTGTAGAAGAAGTTGCGATGAAAGGTTATTCCGATCTGGTGAAAACGAGTGAGGAATACAATGAGGAATCTGGAAGGATTAAAGAAATGATGACTGTATTCAGTGACCAGGCGCAGCAGCTGCAAAGCAATATGGACCGTATCCGCCAGGTTATGGAATCGGCAAATCATTCTGTGGAAGAAAGTGCTTACGGTGTCAGCCGCATATCTGAGATGTCTTCAAGCATTAATGATAATGTCAGAGATATTGAAGGCCTGGCAGACACGAACATGGATATTGCAAATATGCTGGATATTGAAGTTAACAAATTCCGGCTGCAGTAATACATAATGAAAATTAGGAGGTATGCAGTTTGAAAATATCAGAGTTAAAAAAGGGCCAGAAGGTAACCGTCCGCTGTAAATATAAAACGCTGCTGGTGGATATGGAAGCAGATGTAGCAGGGGTTCGTTCAGAAGTCGTATTACTGGAACTGATACGGCATGAAGGGCAGGTTGTAGATTTTTCCAGCCCGCATGTTCAGATTATTACAATATACGAAGATGGAAAGGATATGCCCAAGGCCTGGACAAACTGCAGAATCCAGCGGAGAACGGTAGACGGCAGGCAGTATCATGCGCTTGCCGCGCCGAAAGCAAGCGTAAAGGTAAACCGCCGGAAAGTGTCCAGGGTTGTTCTGAATATCCCGGGCAAGCTGAAAATCAGCAATGTGCCGCAAGGGATTGATATTATGATTCACGATTTATGCGTGAATGGAATCGGATTTGAGTGTCCTGTTAAAATCGAAGAACAGGATATCCGGCATTTATACATCCATTTTTCAGATGAAGAAAGAGATGAAGACGAAGAAGAACAGATTAGTGTAGAAGCAAAGGCAGTCTGGAAAAAAGAGCTGCCAAACGGCGGGTTTTTCTATGGATGCCGGCTGGCGAATGCAGGAGAAAATCTGGGATATTATATTGCGGACAAAATGCGCAAAAACCAGCGGGATGCCTGATTTCTGCTGAATTGAAAAATGTTTTTGTATTCTGAATAGATAAGAGGCGCCAACAACTCTGCTGATTGCTGACGCCTCTTAGACTGATATATCCATGGGTTTATGCCATGCCTTTCTTTGATATTTCTTAACAACGATAATCTTAAATGAGGAATGAAATGTTATATTTTTTGTGTCTTCAGTTTAGTCCATTCGGTATCCATGTCTGTTTTCCTTGAATGCCTCTGATCTGAATCCATATATGAATGTACGCGACTGAATCTCTGACCACTATATTGTGCTATATTCACGGTTTCTTCTGCATATCATGTAACTATCCTGAAAACGTATCTGCTGTTTAAATCATGCATTGGATTATACCCCGCTTTCATTAGGTTTACTTCATATACGTTTGATGGAAAATATTTTATCAAACCATCGGATTGTCCCCGCTTTCTTTTCATACTGCCATGACTGCAATTCCAGCCTTGGATTTTCATTGTTGTCTGTTTAGACAATTCCCACATCTGCCAGGCGCTGAGTCGATTGGTTCTCATGCCGCTTCTGGGATTAAGCTGCTGTTTTCATTGGACCGTACCTCTCTTCCGTTCGTCTTACGAAATTAAGATTTGAATTTAAGCTGCTGTCTGCATTGGACAACTCCCCGCTTTCATTAAGATTAAAAAACTAAAGTCTGGGTTATAATACGGTTCTCATCGGACTGTACCCCGCTTTCGTCTGATTTACTTAATTGATATGGGTTAAACTTCGCTCTCCATTGGACTGTCCTCGCTTTCTTCGAGTAAATGAATCAAACTGGGTGAAACTGTGTTATTTAGCTGAATCTGTCCATTGGTCTAATCTCCGTTTCCGTTCAATATAGTAAGTGTGTTTGTACTTTACGATGTTAAATCATTGGACTGTACCTCATTTCGTAAATTATTGGGTGTATCGTACTTATTTTGGCGGACTCACCTCTCTCTCTGCTTTTCATTCCTGAAAGGAAATATCTTTAGATTTAAAGTGGTTTCCTTATGAAGAATGTCTGCTGGATTTTGGTTCCGTTTGATTTATTTGTTGAAATTATAATATCAAACAAAACAGGGTTTGTCAACAATAAATTTGAAAAAATATAAAAAAAATTATTTTAATCTGAAATACAGTAAAGATATATATTAATAACAGAAAATTCAGACAATTTATGATTGATATAGGGTAATAAAAAGCAGAAAGATAAAATTAGACTGAAGAAGCTGGAAGGATTAAGAAGGGAAGGAATTAAAAGGCAGAAATTGAAGAGTAAAACACCAGACTGTTCTAAAAAAATCATACAGTGAATCTGGTTAGCTATTCATGCATAATATATAAAACAGCTTTCATGTTATATTGACAGATGGAGTGTTCGACAGTCTTCTGCTGCTTATCATAAAAAATCGAATGATAAAATCTTCGAAATTAATATAGAAATAAAAGGCATGTATATATTATAGAAAAATAGAAATGCTTACATTATAACAAGAGGTCATCCTAATAGTTCTGCCTTAGCAGCTGGGTGAAGACTGCCTGAAATCCTGGCTATTGGAAGGCCTGAAACCCCGTCCGCCTCAAACTAACGGTTCAGTTTATAAAATATTCATAAATAGTTCACCGCATTATCTATTGTTTCAGCATCAAATCAGTGCTATAATATAACCGATTTTGTGGTGTTTGATTAGTATACGACAACGATAGGAGATTGTATGGGAGCATTTGAAAAAATATTCGGTACTCATAGTGAACGTGAGTTAAAACGTATCAAGCCGCTTGTAGATAAAATTGAAGGTCTGCGTCCGGCAATGCAGGATCTGTCTGATGAAGAACTGCAGAATAAGACAGCAGAATTTAAAAAGCGCTTGAGTGAAGGCGAGACTTTAGACGATATTTTAGTGGAAGCGTATGCTGCAGTCAGGGAGGCATCGCGGCGAGTACTCAGCATGGAGCCGTTCCGTGTGCAGCTGATTGGCGGTATTATCCTGCATCAGGGTCGTATCGCAGAAATGAAGACTGGTGAAGGAAAGACGCTTGTAGCAACCATGCCTTCCTATTTAAATGCATTAGAGGGCAAAGGAGTCCATGTCGTTACTGTCAACGATTATCTGGCACAGCGTGACGCGGACGAAATGGGACAGGTTCATAAGTTTATGGGGCTGACGGTAGGCTGTATTTTAAACAGCATGGACAGTGACCAGCGCCGGGAAGCTTATGCATGTGATATCACGTATGTTACAAATAATGAGCTGGGATTTGACTATTTAAGGGATAATATGGTCATTTATAAAGAGCAGCTTGTACAGAGAGACCTTCACTATGCTATAGTGGATGAGGTCGATTCTATTTTAATCGATGAAGCAAGAACACCACTCATTATTTCCGGCCAGAGCGGGAAATCCACAAAATTGTATGAAGCCTGCGATATTTTAGCAAAGCAGATGCATCGCGGTGAAGGTACTGGAGAGTACACGAAAATGGACGCCATTATGGGTGTGGAAGCAGATGAAGACGGAGATTTTATCGTCAATGAAAAAGATAAAGTTGTAAATCTGACTTCAGAAGGTGTAAAAAAAGTAGAGAAATTTTTTAATATAGAAAACCTTGCAGACGCTGAAAATCTCGAAATCCAGCATAATATTATTCTGGCACTGCGTGCGCATAATCTGATGTTCCGTGATAAAGATTATGTAGTCAGTGATAAAGGGGAAGTGCTGATCGTCGACGAATTTACCGGGCGTATTATGCCGGGACGCCGTTATTCTGACGGTCTTCACCAGGCCATTGAAGCAAAAGAACATGTAAAAGTAAAACGTGAGAGCAAGACGCTGGCTACGATTACATTTCAGAACTTTTTTAACAAATTTCAAAAGAAGTCCGGCATGACAGGTACGGCGCTGACCGAAGAACAGGAATTCCGTGATATTTACGGCATGGATGTTATTGAGATTCCGACGAATAAGCCGGTCGTGCGTGAAGATCACCAGGATGCAGTATATAAGACAGAGAAGGAAAAATTTAAGGCAGTCTGTGACGATGTTGAAGAATGCCATAAAAAAGGACAGCCTGTGTTAGTCGGCACGGTAACGATTGAAATATCAGAACTGTTAGATAAGATGTTAAGCCGCAGAGGGATTAAGCATCAGGTATTAAATGCCAAGCTGCATGAGATGGAAGCGGATATTGTAAGCCGCGCCGGAGTCCATGGAGCAGTTACGATTGCTACAAACATGGCAGGACGCGGTACGGATATTAAGCTGGACGATGAGGCAAGAAAAGCCGGCGGGTTAAAGATTATAGGTACAGAACGCCATGAGTCCAGACGTATCGATAACCAGCTGCGCGGCCGTTCCGGCCGTCAGGGAGATCCGGGAGAATCCAAATTTTATATTTCTCTGGAAGATGATCTGATGCGCCTGTTTGGCTCTGAAAAACTTATGGACGTATTTACTGCACTCGGAGTGCCGGAAGGCGAAGAAATTCAGCACAAGATGCTGACAAACGCGATAGAAAAGGCACAGAAGAAAATAGAGGCGAATAACTTCGGTATCCGTAAAAATCTGCTGGAATATGACCAGGTTATGAATGACCAGAGAGAAATTGTGTATGAAGAGCGTATGAAAGTGCTAAACGGTGAAAACATGCGTGATTCGATCTACAAAATGATCGTTGATTTTGTAGAAGCTATGATAGATACCTGTCTTTCTGATGATGTGAACCGCGAAGAATGGGATCTGAATGAACTAAACCAGCTGATCCTGCCAGTGATTCCGTTAGAGCCGCTGACAGCTGAGAGTATCGAAGACTGCAAAAATACCAAAGAAGTGAAACACAAACTGAAAGAGCTGGCAGTCAGACTGTATGAAGAAAAAGAAGCAGAATTCCCGGAACCGGAAGCAATCCGTGAACTCGAGCGCGTGATTTTACTGAAAGTCATTGACCGTAAATGGATGGCACACTTAGACGATATGGACCAGCTGCGCCAGGGTATCGGGCTCCAGGCTTATGGACAGAGGGACCCGCTCGTAGAGTACAAGCTGATGGGCTTTGAAATGTTTGACGGCATGACCCAGAATATGCGCGAAGATACGCTGAAACTGCTGTATCATGTAAGAGTTGAGGAAAAAGTAGAGCGTGAAGAGGTAGCGAAGGTGACGGGGACAAATAAAGACGACTCCGCATCGGCAAAACCAAAAACAAGGGAGAGCAAAAAAATATATGCAAATGACCCGTGTCCATGCGGCAGCGGCAAGAAGTATAAACACTGCTGTATGAATAAGATTTAAATGCATGCGGAGTTTTTAAATATAAGCATACATGCTGAAGAAGTATAAATTTATAGCTGTTATTTATGGAAGGACGCAAAAGATGCTGTGCGTCCTTCTGTTTTGTATTTATTGACGGATATGCTGCTTTATGAAACGTGTTTTAAAAATGCTTTCCAGCGTCCGGGTAATTACAAGGCTCCCCAGAGATAGAATCTGTTCCTTGTAATGTTGCGCCTGCAGAAAGAATGCGCCATATAATATGCAGCTCAGCCCCGCTGGATATGAAACTGTCTGTTTCATAAAAAATATTTGAAAATCATGCGTTCATAGGTTATACTATAAGCCATGCAGGCATACATGCACATGATGCAGGTTTTGTTTTAAAAGCCAGTAGCGTTTCTGGAAGATTTAAAAAGCAGTGTGCAGAGGAATGTATCTGGCAGTTTTAAAACACAGATGATAGTTACACAATAGAAAATAAATGATGAAAAGGAGAAAATTTATGCAGGTAACGATTTCAGATTCAATAAAATACATCGGTGTAGATGACCGGGATCTTGACTTATTTGAAAGCCAGTATGTGGTGCCGGACGGGGTATCATATAACTCTTATTTGATTTTAGATGAAAAAACAGCTTTGATGGATACAGTAGATGCCAGAGGCATGAAAGAATGGGAGCAGAATTTACAGACAGCCCTGGGCGGCAGAAAACTGGATTATCTTGTTATTTCACATCTGGAGCCAGACCATGCAGGAAGCATCGGCAGACTGATGGAGCTTTACCCGGATGTGGTAATCGTTGGGAATGCGAAGACATTTAATATGCTCCCGCAGTTTTTTAACATCAGTCTGGAAGGCCGCAGCCAGGTTGTGAAAGAAGGAGATTCTCTTTCACTTGGTTCGCATACGCTGAGTTTTTATATGGCACCTATGGTGCACTGGCCGGAAGTTATGGTGACTTATGAAAGCAGTGAGAAGATTCTGTTTTCGGCAGACGGCTTTGGCAAGTTTGGGGCTATGGATGCAGAAGATGATGAAGGCTGGGCATGTGAAGCAAGACGTTATTATTTTAATATAGTGGGCAGATACGGCACATCAGTGCAGTCACTTTTGAAAAAGGCAGCCGGACTGGATATCGCAATGATCTGTCCGCTGCATGGGCCGGTTTTAAAAGAAAATCTGGACTATTACATCGGCCTTTATGATACATGGAGCAGTTATAAGCCGGAGAATACAGGCGTACTTATTGCATATGCATCGATTCATGGTAATACGGCAAAGGCAGCAGAAAGACTGGGAGATATGCTTCGTGAAAAGGGCGTGGAAAAAGTAGTAGTCAGTGATCTTGCCAGAGAAGACATGGCAGAAGTAATCGAAGATGCATTCCGCTATGACCGCATGATTCTGGCAGCTGCAAGCTATGACGGCGGAGTATTCCCTTGCATGCAGGATTTTCTGCATCATTTACAGAGCAAGGCTTATCAGAAACGTACTGTCGGCATTCTGGAAAATGGTTCCTGGGGCCCGACAGCTGCAAGGACAATGAAAGCAATTCTGGAAACAATGAAAAATGTGTCTGTTGTAGAACCGGTGGTAACGATTAAATCGACGCTGAAAGAAGAAAATATGGCAGATCTGGAAGCGCTTGCGGATGCGATTGTAAATGCAGCTGAATAGATAATGCCAGGAGGCACTCTGTACGGAAGCGAAAGCAGATGCCGGCTGAATAGATAGTGTCAGGAGATATCTGGCATGAAAACGTATACAAACGCAGCTGAATAAGGCAGTGCCAGGAGGCATCCTGTATGAAAGCGAAAACAGATGCGTTTGAATAAATTGTGCCAGATGGCATCCTGCATGGAACAGCATGTTATACTGTGCGGGATGCCTGTATGGTAAAATATGGATGTTTTTAGATTTAGGATCAGGCA
Organism: uncultured Eubacterium sp.; assembly: GCA_910580075.1. Taxonomy (GTDB): domain Bacteria; phylum Bacillota; class Clostridia; order Lachnospirales; family Lachnospiraceae; genus Eubacterium_J. Next base: position 10,586 of record CAJTVR010000112.1, read on the forward strand.
GATTTGAAATAAAGAGAACTGTTACAGTCAGGCGGCCTGGATTATGAAGAATTAGTATTTATAAGCAGCTGATATCAGTCATTTGTGCCTGGCAGTGACAGATACAGCCGCTTACAGCTGCATATGAGAAAATCTTTGCAAAGGCGCAGACATTCTGCAGCCTGGCAGTGACGAAAGAAAAGCAGAACCGCAGGATATCCGGGCGGTTCTTTGCATATGTCTGGAACGGACTGTATTATGGACGAAGGAATTGTTAGAAGACTGTATAGGTTACACGGACACTTACAGGGAAGACTTGAATAGTAAGCAGAATTAGCGATGAGTACAGCGTGGCATAGTCTGTGCATTCAGAAAGGAAGAAAATGATATGAGAATTGTAGTAAAAGTCGGCACCTCAACGCTGGCATATTCGACAGGATGTCTTAATATCCGGCATGTCGAACTGCTTGTAAAGACGCTGAGCGATTTGAAAAATGCCGGGCATGAAATTATACTTGTATCATCAGGCGCGATCGGCATGGGAGTCGGAAGACTTTCCCTGAAAGGAAAACCTCAGGATATGCCGACAAAACAGGCGGCAGCATCCGTCGGGCAGTGTGAGCTGATGTATACGTATGACAGACTGTTTGGTGAATATAATCATATTGTCGGGCAGATACTGCTGACAGGGGCAGACTTCTCCCATGCGGACAGACAAGAGAACTTTGAAAATACACTGCAGCGCCTGCTGGAGCTGGGCGTAATTCCGGTGGTCAATGAAAATGACACAATTGCTACAGATGAGATTTCCGTAGGTGATAACGACACACTGGCAGCCATGGCGGCATGCAGCGCACAGGCAGATCTGCTGATTCTGCTGAGTGATATTGACGGACTGTATACAGAAGATCCGCATAAAAATAAGGATGCACAGCTGATTCCTCTGGTGACTGAAATTACCCCTGAAATTATGCAGCTTGCAGACGGAGAAGGCAGCGGACTCGGAACTGGCGGTATGATAACAAAAATCAGTGCCGCGCGCATTACAATGGAGCATAATATGGATATGGTAATTGCAAATGGAGCACATCCGCGCAGACTTTATGATATCGTAGAAGGAAAGAGCATAGGTACACGTTTTCAGAAACACATACCAGATACCGGAAAATATTAATTGCACATCTTCTTCCCGGCGTCCGGGTAACCTATAAAATCATCAGCAGCAGTAAAAGGAGAATAATTCTATGACTACACAGCAGATTCTGATACAGGCAAAAGAATCCAAAACAGCACTTGCCCTGGCAGATACCGCGCATAAAAATGCAGCATTGCAGAAAATGGCAGATGCTCTCATAAAACCGGAAAACATAGCAGAAATCTTAGAAGCGAATGAACATGACATAAAAGCTGCGACGGGTACAATCTCAGATGTGATGCTGGACCGCCTGCTTTTGACAGAAAAAAGGATTCAGGAAATGTCGCACGGTATCCGGGAAGTAGTGAACCTGGAAGATCCGGCAGGCACGGTGCTTTCACAGACAGTCCGCCCGAACGGCATGGTTATCCGAAAAACAAGAGTACCAATGGGAGTGATTGCGATTATTTATGAAAGCCGTCCGAATGTTACCAGTGATGCAGCAGCTCTGGCGGTGAAAAGCGGAAATGTCTGCGTACTGCGCTGCGGAAAAGAGGCATGGAAGACCTGTTATGCGATTGTGAAAGCACTGCAGGCGGGGCTTGAAGAAGCGGGAGTACCGCGCACGGCAATCAATCTGATAGAGGATACGACACGCGTAAGTGCAAATGAACTAATGACGGCAGAGGGATTTATCGACCTTCTGATTCCAAGAGGAGGTAAAGGGCTGATTCGCTCATGCGTGGAACATGCTACAGTGCCGTGTATTCAGACCGGAACCGGTATCTGTCATATTTATGTGGATAAATCTGCGGACCTTATGATGGCTCTGCAGATTGTAGAAAATGCAAAAACAAGCCGTCCGAGTGTCTGTAATGCACAGGAAGTATGCCTGGTACACAGGGACATTGCAGCAGAATTTCTTCCGATGCTGAAAGATGTATTGTGCAAAAAACGCGAAGAGTCAGGAAAACAGCCGGTAGAACTGCGCCTGGATGCAGAAGCTGCAGAGATTATTGACGGAACTCTGGCAAAAGAAGCAGATTTTGATACAGAGTTTCTGGATTATATTCTGAGTATTAAAATTGCAGACAGTGTGGAAGAGGCTGCAGAGCATATCAATCAGCATTCGACCGGACACAGCGAGGCAATTGTGACATCAGATGCAAAGGCGGCAGAGCAGTTTACGGCGGCAGTTGACAGTGCAGCAGTCTATGTAAATGCTTCTACCCGGTTTACAGACGGCGGGGTGTTCGGTCTTGGCTGTGAAATGGGCATTTCTACGCAAAAGCTGCATGCAAGAGGGCCGATGGGGCTGGCGGAGCTTTGCACGTATAAGTATATTATTCAGGGAAGCGGGCAGGTTCGGTGAAAGTATAGGTTATCCGGACGCCAGGCGGATAAACTTTTTCCTTTTTTTGTTCCGCCTCCGAACAGTAAGAAATTCTAAATTTTCTGCTTCCAGTCTCTGGCAGCGGACGGACCGGTGCCTGATGCCCCGGCGTTACGGCATGCTTTATGTTCCGGCACTGGCAGGCACCTTTTGGGGCTTCCGGGTTTTTGCACGCGGCAGGCAGTGTGCCCCAAATCCTGGGTATCAGGCAGAAAATTAAGAATTTCT
>CAJTVR010000113.1 GCA_910580075.1 uncultured Eubacterium sp.
CGGAGTCACAGAAAAAGGAAAAAGTTTCTCCGCCTGGCTGTTACTGGATGAATTTATATGTCTGACTGTTACCGAATGAATTTATGTGTCTGGCTGTCAGCCGTATTTTGGACGTATACCACAGACTGGTATCAGGATGATTATTTTCACGGGCAGTGAGCCGGGTTCCGTGTCTTCATGAGCATTTGGCGAATGCCGGGCAGGCTGGTTCTCAGGCAGCCAGGCTGTACTGCTAATTTGATGTCATGCCAGTTGTGGCGCTGTAGCTGATTTTGCCGCTGCCAGCCGGATGGAGAACCTGTTCCTTCGGATGTGACTCCGGAGAAAAGCTGGAAGATCTTAGTATTCTGCCCAGTGCTCAGGATTTGGGGCTCACTGTCTGACGCATGAAAAAACCTGGAAGCCCCAAAAGGTGCCTGTCAGTGCCACTGCATAAAGCTTTCCAAAACGCCAGGGCATCAGGCACCGGTCCGTCCGCTGCCACTGTCCTGAAGCAGAATACTTAGATCTTCCTGCTTTTTGCAGGCGGAACATCCGAAGGAACAGGTTCTCCATCCGGCGTTCGGGTAACCAAATACATTCCGCCCGCCATTCGGATAGCAAGATAAAAAATATACTATAATTTTTGCTTTTTCCCTTCCAGCAGATTTCATGCAGGCAAAATATTTGACCCGATAATAGATAAAAATGGAAAAGAAAAAAACGGGTGCAGAAGTTAGAATAAAAAACACAATATCATGTTCAGAAAGGTGATTTGAAAATGGAATATCGCATACTTACAATCAATCCCGGTTCAACATCCACCAAAGTCGGATGCTTTGAAGGGGAAAAAGAGTTATTTACGGTAAATGTTTCTCATGATGCGGAAAAACTCAAAGAATTTGCCACGATCAGCTCGCAGCTTCCTTACCGGAAAGAAACGATACTGGCAGCTCTTAAGGAAGCGGATATTGATCTTGCCAGTATAGATGCGTTTGTCGGACGCGGCGGCGGACTGCTTGCAGTAGAGGGCGGTACTTATACGGTGGATGAGACACTGTTAGACCATGCGGTAAGAGGCGCAAACGGAGTGGCACATCCTGCACAGCTCGGTTCGCAGATTGCATTTGAATTTGCCTCTGCATATGGAACGCCGTGCTTTGTAGTAAATCCGCCGGATACGGATGAGCTGACTATTTATGCGCGCATGACAGGAATCCGCGGCGTATACAGAAACGTGCATCTGCATGCGCTGAACTTAAAAGAAACGGCAATCCGCCATAGCCAGAAAAACGGCTGGAAGTACGAGGATAAAAATTATATTGTCTGCCATATCGGCGGCGGAATTTCGATTTCTGCGCACCAGAAGGGCAGAATGATAGACGGAAACGATATTGTAGGCGGCGAAGGCCCGATGGCTCCGACCAGGTGCGGTGCAGTTCCGGCAGCAGAAATGATCCGTTACAGTTTTGCAAACGGGGATAAGAAAGAAGTATCGGCGCTGTGTACAAAGACGGGCGGATTCGTCAGTCATCTTGGAACATCGGATGCCCTGGATGTATCCAGACGCGCAGGCGAAGGCGAAAAAGAAGCAGCACTTGTATGGAATGCGATGATATACCAGATTATCCGTTACATCGGCGCTATGGCCGGCGTTCTTCACGGACAGGCTGACGGCATTCTGTTAGGCGGCGGCATGGTACATAACAAAGAATTAGTAGAGCAGATTACAAAAAACTGTTCCTGGATTGCTCCGGTAACGGCATATCCTGGCGAGTTTGAATTGGAGGCCATGGCAGCAGGAGCTATCCGCGTGCTCAAAGGCGAAGAAAAAGCGAAAGTGTATACCGGCAAGCCAGTCTGGGAACCGCCATATATGGCATAGAAATACAGGGAAACCTGGCGGGTCTGAATTAGAGGCCGTGTCAGCAAGGGTAATCCGCGTGCTCAAAGGTATAGAAATACAGGCGTACCCGCAAGATACAAAAAATTCAAAGAAAATATGGAAATGGAGGAAAAGTTTATGGGTGTTTTAGACGATATTTATGCAAAAGCGAAAGCGAATCCGCAAAAAGTAGCGTTCCCGGAAGCTGCAAATGAAAAAATGATGCAGGCAGCTTATGAGCTTGGAAGGGACGGATATATAATTCCGCTGCTTGTCGGTAATGAAGAGGAATTAAAAGACATTGCGGGCCGCAGAGGCTATGATTTGTCCGTGTTTACGTTTATTGATATTAACGAAGAAGAATATAAGAATAAAGTTATCACAGCTTATGTCGCAAAGCCGGAAACAATGCTGAAGGAAAAGGCTCTTGGCAGGCGTATGCAGGACCCGCTTTATTATGCTATGGCAATGCAGGCAGTCGGTGATGCAGATGTTACGTTTGCAGGAATTGACAATACAACGGGCGACGTGCTGTTAGCCGGCCAGATGATTATCGGTTTAAAACCGGATATCAGCACGATATCCAGTATCGGGTTTGCAGATATTCCAGGATATGAAGGAAGCGAGGGATCGCTTCTTGCAGTCGGAGACAGCGCAGTGTGCACAAATCCGAGTGCAGAACAGCTGGCAAGCATTGCGATTTCAGCGTGTGATACGGTAAAAGAACTGTTAGGCTGGGAACCAAGATGTGCAATGGTGTGCTATTCTACGCTTGGAAGCGGCCAGGGCGAGCTGATTGACAAAGTGACAGAGGCATTAAAAATAGCCAATGAAAAACGTCCGGATCTTGCAATTGACGGCGAGTTCCAGCTGGATGCAGCGATTGTGCCTGCAGTAGCACAAAAGAAAGTCCAGAGGGAAAGCAAAGTAGCAGGAAAGGCAAATGTCCTGATCTGGCCGGATCTGAATGTCGGAAATACCGCAGTCAAGCTGATTCAGCAGTTTGGACATGCCGATGCATACGGGCCGATGCTTCAGGGATTTAACAGCGTGGTCTGTGACTGCTCCAGAGGGGCACCTGTATCGGAAATCAAGGGCAATATTGTAATCTCTGCTGTACGTGCAGCCGGAAGCAAAAAATAAGCGGACAAGAGGGGGCTTAAATGACGAATAAAGAAGTCATACAGGCATTTTACAAAGAATTTTTTAATGACCATATAATCGAAGCAGCGGACCGGTATGTGCAGGAAGACTACATACAGCACAATCCCGGCGTCGGACAGGGCAGGGAAGCGTTAAAGAGCGCATTTGCTGATAAATTTGTGTCTGACCCGGCATTTCATCTGGATATTCAGATGATCATTGCAGAAGATGATATGGCTGCCGTGTATCTGAAAAATGTGGACACGCAGGGTGTTACAAAGTGCCGTGTTGTGGATATTTACAGATTAAAAAATGGCAGACTTGCAGAACACTGGGATGTTCTGCAGCCGTGCTGAGCGGATCACAGAAAAAGACGGCAGACTTGCAGACCACAGGGATGTTCTGCAGCCGTGCTGAGCGGACAACAGAAAAAATTCGGAATAGGGAGGCGGAAGATGAGACAGACTCTGGAAGATTTAAAAAACAGGCGGAGTGTGAAAGAGTATACAGATGAACCTGTCAGCGATGAACAGCTGAAGGAAATACTGGAAGCAGGAATGAATGCACCTTCCGGCGGAAACCGGCAGTCATCCGTTTTTATTGCAGTTCAAAACAGGGAATGGATTGACCGGCTCTGCCGTCTGAATGCAGAAATTGCCGGAGCGCCGCAGGGATTTGATGTTTTTTACGGAGCACCTGTGGTAATCGTAGTCGCAGCAGATGCTTCTTCGCCGGATGCGCTAAAAGACGGTTCACTGTGTATCGGGAATATGCTGAATGCAGCCTACGCACTCGGGCTCGGTGCAAGGTGGATTAACCGGGCTGACGGCATGCTGGAAGATGAGGCAGGCAGAGAGCTTTTAAAAGAAGCAGGATACGAAGGTAATTACATAGGTGTCGGAAATGTTATTGTGGGACATCCGAAAAACGGTTTTCCGCAGCCGGTTGAACATAAAAAAGATTATTACTGTATTATACGGTAACAGTACTGCCAGGCGGACGCTGAATCAGCGCCTGCCTGGCAGTTATGGCGTTTTTCAAACACGAAAAGGAGGCGCACTGCATTGGCTAAAAATGATGGATTCCACAAGACACATAAGTCCGTACAGACTAAAAATCATATTACAAGCGCCTTTCTTGCACTGATGCAGAACAAAAAATGGGATAAAATATCCGTAATTGAAATATGCAGAAAGGCAGAGATTACACGAGGGACTTTCTATCAGTATTTCGGGGATATTTATGATCTGATGGAACAGTTAGAACAGGCACTGCTGGCGGATTTGCAGGCAAGGTATGCGGCATGTGTGCCGAAAAAACAGGAGGTGTCTGCGTCAGACCAGTTTCTGGAAAAATTTGATTATTCGCCGCCCCGGATTTTCACTGTCTGGTTTGAATTCTGCCAGACGCACCAGGAGGCCATGCTGCCGCTTTTGGACCGCAAGTACGGGGATACCTATTTTGTGAAAAAACTAAAAGGAATGATCCGGGAGTATATTGAAGAAATGATGGATTATGAGGGAACTGCAAAAGATGAACTGCGCTCTCATTTTGTAGAAGTGTTTGTGGAGCTTCACCTGCTCTCGGTTCAGACATGGCTTTCTTCAGATACAGAGGAAGCGCTGGTGGTGGATGATATTGTAAACCTTTTGAATACCATGCGGGTAGGCAGCATATATCTGACATGGAAGCGCAGCACAGACCCGGATTTTGAAGAAAAGATGAGGGGCAGCGGGCTGCCTTAAAATCAGACAGTTTTTTTAAATCTGTCTGATTTGTACACAATAACAGAAAATGTTCTGTTTTCTGCCGGCATATTTCGTTATAATTTTAGCAGATCAAAAGAAAACGAAAGCAAAATATAGGAGGTTTGCAGCATGAGTTATAGTTTTTTTGTGAAAAGCAATATTGTTTTTGGCCGCGGCGCGGTAGAAAAACTTCCGCAGATTTTAAAAGGCCATGGGCTGAAAAAAGTCATGATTGTATATGATGCAGGTGTAAAAGCGGCAGGCATTGCGGAACAGATTGTTGACGAAGTGAAAAAAGCAGGCGTGGAATACCTGATTTTTGACGGTGTGATTCCAAATCCGACGAACGAAGTGGTGGAAGAAGCAGCAAGGAGCGCAAAAGAAGCTGCAGCAGACGGTTTTGTGGCAGTCGGCGGCGGCAGCAGCATTGACCTGGCCAAAGCAGTCAATGTCCTTATGACAAATCCTGGAAGCATCGGGGAATACGGCGGCATGAATATGGTAAAAAATCCGTGTCTTCCGCTGATTGCAATTCCGACGACTGCAGGTACTTCTTCTGAAATCACAAATGTAAGCGCACTTATTGATACGGAAAAAGTGATTAAGTATGTGGTCATTGACAACAAGATTACTGCAACAGATGTCATTGCAGATCCGGAATTTACAAAGACAATGCCGGTTTCTGTAACAGCGGCTACCGGTATGGACGCGATTACGCATGCAGTGGAAAGTTATATTTCAAATGAGGCAAATCCTCTTACAGAATACAATTCCCTGAAAGGTTTATCCATTCTTTATGATTATCTGCCGAAAGCAGTGGCAGACGGTTCGGATATGGAAGCAAGAGAGCAGATGATGCTTGGCTGTATGATTACCGGATTTGGTTTTTCAAATGCCAATCTTGGATTTGTACATGCCATTGCACATACGCTGAGTGCACATTTCGGCCTGGCTCACGGCATGGCAAATGCCTGCGTGCTTCCGTACGTAATGGCTTATAATGCTCCGGCATGTCCGCAGAAAATGGCAGATATGGCAGAAACAATCGGCCTTTCTTTATCAGGAGATCTGCAAAAAGACCAGTATCTGTTAGCAGATGCATTAAAAGAACTGCTTGTAAAACTGAATATTAAGACACTTCGCGAACAGAATGTGCCGGAAAGCGCGTTCGGGCGTCTGGCAGAAGATGTCCTTAAAGAGCCGGTGCTTGGCTTTAATCCGCGCCAGGGCGTGACCAAAGAAGATGTCATTAAGATTTTGAAACAGGCATATTAGAAAGCGGGTATTATAAATAATGAAACAGTTGGACAAAAAGATGACTTACCGCATATATCTGACCATTGTGTGTATTTCTTTTCTGCAGGGGCTGCAGTACGGGCCGTCTCCGGTATTAAAACAAATCAGCGACCATTTTCCGGATGTCAGTACAAGCATGGTGCAGATGCTGATTACCGGGCCGTCTCTGGTTGGAATGATCTGTGCGCTGGCCAGCGGCGTGCTGGTTACAAAAATCAGCAAAAAACAGCTGCTGCTGGCAGCCAGCCTGATTTCAGGCATTTCGGGCGTGCTGCCGTTATTTGCAGACAGCTTCTGGCTGCTGTTTGGCTGCAGAATTGTTTACGGGTTCGCCTTAGGACTGGCGACTGCATTAAATACTGCGGTAGTAGCAGAATGGTTTGAAGGAGATGCCAGGGTAAAAGCCATGGGCATTCAGGCAGCCAGCGTAGGCGCAGGCATGGCAGTGACATCGGCGGGCGCTGGATTTCTGGGAGCTGCAGTATTTACCAATTCTTATTTTATACATACGATAGGTTTTATATGTTTTATACTGATTCTCATCACCCTGCCGGATACCGGGCGTGCTGTCCAGACAGAAGGAGAGAAAATACAGATTAACGGCAGAGTTGTTGTGATTGCCCTGCTCGGACTGCTGGAATTTATGTTTTTAATTACTTTTACAACCAATATTTCCATGCATCTGACAGGAGAGCTTGCGGGCGATGTGAAAGCATCCGGAAATCTGACGAGTATTTTTTCAATCGCACAGATTATCATCGGCCTCGTACTGGCTTCCATTACGAAAGTCACAAAGAAGGCAACGCTTCCGGTGGCCATGTGCTCGTTTGTATTAGGAGCTGCGCTTTTAGTCTGGTTTCCATCTAATTTTGCAATGCTCTGTGCCGGGGCAGTCCTGTGCGGATTTTCCCAGGGTGTATTTATTCCGACCGCCATGGTGGAAGAGGCAAATGCAGTTCCGCCCGTTGCGGCAGCGATGGCTTCCGGCGTATTTACCTGCGGGACCTGCAGCGGGCAGCTGCTGTCTCCAGTCGTGCTGAATACGGCAGCAGGGCTTATATTTGGGGAAGTCACAACGTCTGGCGTATATACAGCAGCAGCCGGCGGCATGATCCTGTCCGCAGTGTTATGTGCGTTTGTTATGCTAAGAAAGACAAAATAACAAATAACGGCAGTAAGACAGTCAGGCAACAGCGGCAGAAACCAGAAAATGAAAATTAGAGATTATAGAAACTGGGACAATAAAAACCTGAACAATCTAAAATCAGAGATTATAGTCAGAAAAGGAGAAAAAAGCTATGAAAAAGATGGCACTTTGTACACCGATTGCAGAAGAACTTCTCGCACCGATTAAAGCTCAGTGTGAAATTACAATCTGCGGGGAACTCAAACATGGAAAAGGAAATGTAACAGAAGAAATGGTCCGTGAAGAGTGCATGGGCAGCGAGCTTATCGTTCTTGGAGACGAATATGCAGGAAAAGATACGATCAAGGCATGGGCAGATGCAGGCATGAAATTTATCGGTGTAGCAAAAGGAACTCCTGCAACAGTGGATTTCGAGGCAATTACACAGGCGGGACTGACACTTTCTTACACACCGGGACGTAACCGTGTAGCTGTTGCAGAATATACCATAGGTATGATGATCGCAATGGCAAGATCTATGACAATTGCTGCAGCAGGACTTGCAAAAGGAGAACATACCGGAGAAGAATGCGATATTTATGACGTGCCGGATATTAAAAATGTAACATTCGGACCGTTAGATGAAAAACATCCGTTTATGGATTACGGTATTGGATTTGAGCTGTATGGCAAAAAACTCGGTATTGCAGGCTATGGCGCGATTGGCCGTGAAGTAGCAGTCCGTGCCAAAGCATTCGGCATGGAAGTACTTGCTTATGACCCGTATCTGAATGAAGAATTAGCGGCAGCTGACGGCGTAAAGGGGGTAAGCCTGGATACTATGCTGGCAGAATCGGATATTGTCAGCATTCATCTGCCTACCATTCCGTCATGCAGGGCGATTGTAAACAAAGAATGGTTCTCTAAGATGAAAAAGAGCGCTTATGTGGTAAATACAGCAAGGGCTTATGTTATTGACCAGAAAGATTTTGTAGAAGCTCTGCAGAACGGTGATATTGCAGGAGCTGCTGTGGATGTATACTGGAAAGAGCCGGTTCCGGCAAACCACCCGCTGCTTTCCATGCGCAACGTTGTATGTACCCCGCATATGGCAGGCCTTACAACAGACGTAGACGGCTGGTCAGGCAGAATGATGGCAGAAGAAATTACGGCTTACTTAAATGGCGAATCCGGGAAATATCTCTGGAAAGTACGTAAATAGGCAGGTAACATAAGAAAAACAGGAGGATAAAAATGGGAGCAAGATCTTGTAAGGGACGGACACGGTATCCGCATTTATTCGAGCCGCTGCGCATCGGCAATCTGAGATTAAAAAACCGCATTATCGCAGCGCCGACAAGTCCGAGCATGATAACGAGCGAAGGGCATATGACACCGGAAATGTGCGCATATCTGGAAGAAAAAGCAAAGGGCGGCGCAGCAGTTGTGACATATGGCGAAGCGATTGTGCATTCTGCTACAGGAAAATCACATAATAAACAGCTTCAGCTGGATTCCTTTGGCGTCAGACAGATGCTGATGGAAGCGACCCGCATGATTCACAATGCCGGAGCTTATGCAAATATCCAGCTGTCCCACGGCGGCAAGTATGGCGGCCTGGCCAGCGTTGGCGGCGACCAGGATGTCTGTGACAAGGCGTACGGCCCGAGCCATGAGATGACGCCGGAAGGCGAAGTATTCGAAATGCCAAAAGAACTCATTTATGAAATTGCAGAATCTTATGGTACAGCGGCAAAGCTGTGTAAGGACTGCGGCTTTGATATGGTTATGGTACATGCGGCGCATGGCTGGCTGTTTTCACAGTTCCTCTCACCGGTATACAATCAAAGGACAGATGAGTTTGGCGGATCTTTGGAAAACCGCGCCCGGTTTTTAATGCTGGCGCTGGATGCTGTAAGAAAAGCAGTCGGCCCTGGATTTCCGATTGAATGCCGTTTTTCAGGAGATGATTTGACAGAGCAGGGATTAAATGAAGAGCAGTGTATTGAAACAGCAAAACTGATTGAAGATAAAGTCGATTTATTTAATATATCCTGCGGCAACCATGAAGACCCGGAGATGTTCTGCCGTACGCATCCGTCGGCATTTTTCCCAAGAGGAAAGAATGTATATCTGGCAGCCGGAATGAAAAAAGTACTGAAAAAACCGGTATCCTGTGTAGGTTCATTAAACGATCCGGCTCATATGGAACGTATCATTGCATCGGGCGAGGCAGATCTTGTAGAAATCGGACGGGCACTTTTAGCAGACCCGTATCTGCCGGACAAGGCATATCATGATAAGGCGGATGATATTACACCGTGTCTGCGCTGCTATGAATGTTTTGGCGAGACATCTAAGAGTGAAAATGTAAAATGTACGGTCAATCCGACGATGGGTTACCAGCTGCTTGAAAGAAGCGGCAGACCTATGCCGGAGCGCAAAAAGAAAGTATTAGTAGCAGGCGGCGGGCCGGGCGGCATGGAAGCTGCGATTACAGCTGCCAGACGCGGACATGATGTCACACTTGCTGAAAAATCCGGCCAGCTGGGCGGAAACCTGCTTCCGGCAGGAGCTGCTTATTTTAAAGAAGACATTGCAAAACTCTGCGAGCTTTTGATCCAGAGGACGAAAGCAGCAGGCGTAAACATTGTGCTGAATACAGAAGTGACACCGGAATATGTGCGTTCCTTTGATCCGGACTTTCTGGTAATTGCCATTGGCTCTGACGAACTGCGTCCGCCGATTAAAGGCATTGACGGGGATCATGTGATGATGGCCATTGATGCAGAACTGCATCCGGAGAAACTTGGCAGAAGGGTAGCCATTATGGGCGGCGGCCTGGTCGGCGCAGAAGCTGCGATTGCCTTTCACCATGAAGGACATGAAGTCAGCATTATTGAAATGAAAAAGGCCGTAGCAGAAGAAGTGAACTCTTTCTACCGTGGCGGATTAATGCCTCAGGTAAATCAGGCGGCTGCCGTTTATACCGAAACAAAAGTAACAGAAATCGTGCCAGAGGGCGTGAAGGTGGAACGCAATGGAGAAACTTTTGTCATCGGAGCTGATACGGTTGTATGTGCACTGGGATTTAGGGCAAAATATGCGGCTGTAGATGAACTGGCAAAAGAGGCTGACGAATATGCAGTTATTGGAGACTGCAGCAATGTAGGACAGATCCATCAGGCAATCAATCAGGGATATTTTAGTGCATTGCGGATATAATTGTTTTTAAAAAGCCTGTGCATGCAGCTGCGCAGACTGTAAGAATATGATTCAGGTGTGCAGAAAGGCAGAGGGAATGACAGCTCTTTGTCTTTTTGCGGTCGTTGAGAGGCAATAGATTATGAAGAGAGAAGACTTTACACTCGTAGTTGAAAGTATGGAAGACTGCGGTGAGCATTTTCATCAGGACATAGAACTGCTTTTTGTGCTGGAAGGACAGGCAGATATCTGTACAGAGAACAGAGAAGTGAATTTAAAGACAGGGGATATATATGTCATAAATCCAAATGTAAAGCATTCGGTAAAAACATCCGGTGATGCCCTGATGATGTGTCTTATGGTCCGCTGTCAGATTATAGCAAATAAAACAGGCTGGGAAGAAATCAGGTTCTGGTGCGATTCCACCTCTTCACAGGACAAAGACTATGATGAACTGCGCAGCATGCTTCGTGATGTATTAAGGCATTACGTGGGAGACTGGGATTATGTCAGGAGTTTCGGATTTTTGTCGGACTGCTATAAGATTCTGCACTATTTAACGGTTCATTTTGTGCCGCAGCCGGTAGAAGTGAAACTGACAGACGGAAACGATCGCTATGAAGAGAGGATCAGGCAGATTAATAATTATATTTATCAGAATTTCAGCCGTCCGATTAGCATGAAGGAGCTGTCTGAAAAACTATATCTGTCAAACGGTTATCTGTCCAGGTTTTTTAAGAAAAATTACGGGATGAGTTTTGCACAGTATCTGACACAGGTGCGGCTTTACCGTGCAGCGGATGACCTGCTTTATACAGAAGAGCCGATTACACGTATTGCCTACAACAATGGATTTACTTCCGGAGCGTTATTCAACAAAGTATTTAAAAAGGCTTATGGACAGACACCGTCAGAGTTTCGCAAGGCAGTTCTGGAAAAGGGCGCTCAGGCTGAAAAACATACGCTGCAGGAAAAACGGCTGGAAAAGGTGCTGCGATCAGATCAGAACAAGAAGGAAAATGACCAGGAACTGCCGGAGACAGCCAGCGAGTTTGATGTGCGTATTTATGACAGGCTTAAAAACAGCTGGGGGAATATTATTAATTTTGGAGACGCTTCCAATCTGCTGCATTCTTCTGTGCGCGAACATCTGCTGATTCTGCGCCAGGCGTTCGGCTTTGAGTATGTACGGTTTCACAGCCTGTTTACAGAAGAATTTTATATCCGTCCGAATCAGGAAGAATTTAATTTCAGCCAGATTGATTCGGTGCTGGACTTTATACTCGAACAGGGCATGAAGCCTTTTATCGATTTATCGGTAAAGCCTAAATTCATTCTTCATGGAATCGGGGAAAATTACCTGGAACGGGAAAGCAATATGGATGATTATACAGTGGAAAGCTGGGAGTACCTGATGAAAGCGTTTCTGCGCCATATTGTAAACCGCTTTGGCGGGCATACGCTGGACGAATGGAGGATGGAGCTGTGGTTTATGGAAAACTGGCGGATCGCAGGACCGGAAAAGGAATGGCTGTATTTAAGTCTTTTTGATGTCACTTACAGAACAATTAAGGCATGCAACGAAAATATCCAGGTGGGCGGTTACGGAATCCGCATGGATGCAGGCCAGCAGAGACGTCTGAATTTTTTAAGAAAATGGAAAGAATCTTCCAGCCGCCCGGATTTTCTGACGATTATGTATTACGGCTATGAAAGAAGGGAGGACGGGCTGGATAAATATGCCAGAAGGAGCACGGACAATGAGGCTTTGCTGCACCGGGTCCAGCAGGAAAAAGCACTGATTGCACAGGCCGGTTTCGGGGATCTTCCACTCATTTTAAATGAATGGAATCTGACTCCTTCTGTGCGCAACTTTATTAACGATACGAGTTTTAAAGGGGCATATATTATAAAAAATACACTGGACCTTTATGGAATGGTGCAGCAGATGGGTTATGCAGTAGGCAGTGACAGACAGGATATTTCCTTTGACACGAACGAGCTGTTATTTGGCGGCGGCGGGCTTTTAACGAAAGATGCAGTTATGAAGCCGGCTGCATTTGCATACGATTTTTTAAAACGTCTCTTCCCGTATTTTATAGGAAAAGACGGCCATATGCTGATTACGACAGACCAGCATGACAATTACGGAATTGTCTGCCATAACCAGCAGGAGCTGAATGATAATTATTATCTGACACCGGAAGTTTCCATGGAAAAAGAAGCTATGTGGAAATATTATAAAGACAGAAATAAACTGACTGTCTGCATCAGCCTTGACAGAGTAACAGACGGAGTATACCAGATTAAGATATACCGGATTAATGACAGCTACGGCAGCGTAATGAAAGTGTGGTCTGATATGGGATATGAAGCTGAACTTTTCAGAGATGATCTGAAATATTTCCGCCGGATCTGCGAACCGAACCTGACAATCCGCAAAACAGAGGCCAGGGAGGGAAACCTGCGGATTGAAGAACAGCTCCAGCCTAACGAGATTATGTTTATACGGGCGAATTATCTGGTTTAAAGGGGAGGAGGAAAGGATAGGCTGCCCGGACGCCATGCGGAGAAACTTTTTCCTTTTTCTGTTCCGCTTTCGAACAGTAAGAAATTCTAAA
>CAJTVR010000114.1 GCA_910580075.1 uncultured Eubacterium sp.
CAGAAAATTTAGAATTTCTTACTGTTCGCAGGCGGAACAGAAAAAGGAAACAGTGCCTCTGCCCGGCGTCCGGATTATCATCTATTCCTTCCCTCAGCCAGCTCACCTTCTCATAGCTCTTTCAAATTCCTCCTCAATCCCTGCATCAGGTTTTTCTGTCACCAGTGAAACAATAATATTAAACAGCAGCGCAATGAGAAACGCCGGCAGAAGTTCATAAATATCCCATGCCCCGCCCATTGGCCGTATAAGATATTTCCAGACAAAAATCATAATACCGCCGCTCAGCATGCTGGCGAAAGCACCATAGCGGTTGCTGCGTTTCCAGAACAGTGCGCACAGCATGACCGGGCCAAATGCAGCTCCGAATCCGGCCCATGCAAAACTTACGATACCAAAAACACTGCTGGAAGGGTCTCTCGCCAGAAAGATAGCAATAATGCTGATTAGCAGGACCGTAACTCTTGCAGCTGCAAGGGATGTTTTTTTGCTCATGCTGATTCCAAATGTATCGCGAAGCAGGTTCTGTGAAACGCTTGAAGATGCAGCCAGTAACTGGCTGTCTGCTGTAGACATCGTAGCTGCGAGTATGCCTGCGAGGATAATGCCCGCAAGAAGAGCAGCGGCCGCACCCTGTGTGCTTAACAGGTCTGCAATTTTTACAATAATTGTCTCCGAATCGCTGCCGGAAAGCGGGTCAATTCTGCCGGCTTTGCTTACAGCCAGTCCGCAGATGCCAATAAAAATAGCGACTGCCATAGAAATAACAACCCATACTGTAGCGATGCGTCTGGACAAGGTAAGTTTATCTTCGTCTTCAATAGCCATAAACCGCAGAAGCACGTGAGGCATTCCAAAATAACCCAGACCCCAGGCAAGCATAGAAAAAATCGTAATTATGCCATAAGGCTTTGCTGCTGAAGCGGCGGCGTCATATGTATTCGTCAGTGATAAATAGCCAGGGAGTGCTTTTGCATTTTCCATAACTGCATCAAAACCGCCAGCCATATGTCCGCTGAATAATACGACAGTAATCAGAGCAGCTGTCATAACGACACTCTGGATCAGATCCGTTGTAGAAGCTGCCAGAAATCCTCCTAAAGCTGTATATGCTACAATAATAACAGCACAGATGATCATGGCTGCCAGGTAATCGACGCCAAAAAGTGTGGAAAACAGCTTGCCGCAGGCAGCAAAACCGCTTGCTGTGTATGGAATAAAAAAGATGACAATAATAATGGCAGCGATGCAGTTGAGCATATTTTTATCATGGTATCTTTTGGAAAAGAAATCAGGAATTGTAATGGCTCCAATCTGCTGGCTGTAACGGCGTATTTTTTTGGAAATAAAAAACCAGTTCAGCCATGTGCCGAGGACAAGTCCGATTGCTGTCCATGCGGCATCACATACACCAGAAAGGTACGCAACACCTGGCAGGCCCATCAAGAGCCAGCTGGACATATCGCTGGCTTCTGCACTCATGGCGGTTACGAGAGGACCGAGCCTTCGTCCGCCGAGATAAAAATCATCAGTAGAGGTGTTCGTTTTGGAAAAACGAAACCCGATTACAATCATAAGGCCGAGATAGCATAAAATAGCGGCCATAATTAGAATGGATGCTGTATTCATAATAAACTCCTGTCTGCCGTAACGGCGTGTTTTTCACCGGTCCTTTTAAAGTGTGGCTGTGCAGGGTCTGGAAGCGTATGCTGTCAGTCTGATGGAATGCACCTTACTGTTTCCAGGTTTCCGTACACTTTAGCCTGATACATTGTTAAATGGACACGATTTGTATAGTATACCATGAAATATTTTGAATTGGAATATATATCTTTAAGTTTTTGAGTATCGCGAAAGAAATGAATATGGCAGGATGTGTGCAAAAAATGATGCAGCACAGGGCAGAAGATGTTATAATATAAAGAACTATCCGTCTGACCGTAAATATAAAAATGAAAGAAGGTGGAAAATTGGGCAGAAAAGATACTATTACAAAAGAATATATGCGCAGTCCTGCAGCTTGCGCACCAGGTGGCAGAAACATCAAAATCACATAAAAAGGAAAGCAGAGAGCATGCAGGCGGGAAGGCTTATAAGCCTTCTAAAGATGAATACCTGAGCGGGTTTTATAAGACCGATAAGCTGATACCGGTAGTGACGCTGGTTATATTTTATTCAGCGGAAAAATGGGATGGGCCATTGACATTACGGGAGATGTATTCTGATGCAGATGATGAGATTATGCAGTATGTTCCAGATTATAAGGTGAATCTCATTACCCCGGAAAATATGCTGGAAGAAGAAATAGAAGAGTTCCGGTCAAGCCTGAAAGAAGTGCTTTTGTACATTAAATATTCCAGAGACAGGAAAAAGCTGCTGGAAGTGACACAGAAAAATAAAAATTTCCGTAACCTGGAACGGCTGGCAGCAGAAGTAATTAATGTAACAACAAATTCAAAACTGAAATACCCGAAAGGACAGGAGGCGGTTGATGTGTGTGCAGCGATAGAAGAGATGAAAATGGATAGCAGAATAAAAGGAAAAATGGAAGGAAAAATAGAAGGAAAAATAGAAGGTTCTGTAGAAGCCTATAGAGAATTTAACTGTTCGCTGCAGGATACGATTGAGCGTGTGGCAGAAAAATTCAGTCTTTCTTTGCAAAAGGCAGAGGAAGAAGTCAGAAAGTACTGGAAATAATAGCAGCATGCAGACTTTGGAGCTGTCTGTTAAACGGATTCTCAAATAACAGGAGAAGGAGGAGAAACATGGACGAATATATTTTAAACCAGGACAGTTCAATTCAGCCTGTACTCTGCCAGGTGCGTGATGTGATACGCAAAGCACTGCCTGATGCCCGGGAACGGATAAGCTGGAAGATGCCGACGTTTTGGAGAGAACGTAATCTGATACATTTTGCGGCACAGAAAAAACATCTGGGACTGTATCCGGGACCGGAGGCGGTGGAACACTTTGCCCCGGTATTGAAAGAGCTTGGGTTTAAATACAGTAAAGGTGCCATTCAGTTTCCGTATGACAATGTACCAATGGAATTAATTAGTGAGATTGCGCAGTTTTGCGGAAACAGGCCATAAAAGTTCGGAGTATTGCGGCAGCTCCTGACGCGGAGGCAGTCCACATATTTCCTGTCGATTATTTCTAAAACTTCTTGCGGTATGCCGGAAAATTTGCAATAATAGGAATTAGAAATCAGAGAAAAAAGGAGCATGTACGCTTATGGAAAAGACAGCAGTTGTAACTGACAGCAATTCTGGTATTTCTCAGGAGAAAGCCAGGAAATATGGTGTTTTTGTACTGCCAATGCCTTTTTATATAGATGATGAACTTTATCTGGAAGGCCAGACAATTACACACGATGAATTTTTTAAAAAGCAAAAGGCCGGCAGTATTATTTATACATCGCAGCCAAATCCTGGCAGTGTAACACAGCTGTGGGAGCAGGTACTGGAGCAGTACGAAGAACTTTTGTATATTCCAATGTCAAGCGGTCTGAGCAGTTCCTGTGATACGGCTATGGCTCTGGCGCAGCAGTATGAGGGGAGAGTTATTGTTGCGGATTTAGGACGTATCTCAGTTACACAGAAATATGCCGTGCTCGAAGCACGCAGAATGGCTCTGAAAGGACTGGCAGCGCTGGAAATCAGGAATAAACTGCAGTTTGTAAAAGATGAATGTATTATTTATCTGACAGTAGATAATCTGAAATATTTAAAACAGGGCGGCCGTATTTCGGCCGGGTCTGCGATGATTGGAAATGTGTTAAATATTAAGCCGCTGCTTTATCTGCAGGGAGAAAAAATTGAGGTGGCGGAGAAAGTGCGCGGAGATAAAGCGGTCCGTAAAAAGATGATGCAGGCAGTGCAGCGTGATATTACGGAGCGTTTTCACGCAACAGGTATGGAAGAGTTTCATCTTGCCTCAGCTGCAAGCATGACATCTGAGGATGCAAAAAAACTGAAAAATAGTTTTGAAGATTATTTTGGCGTTTTCTGCAGCATGTCTTCGATTCCGCTGAGCATTGCTACTCATCTTGGCTATGGAACCTACGGACTGGCTCTGATTCGCAGAATGGCCCGGGAATTATAGCATATATGAGCGAAAGAGAAGGTGATAAGGTGTGCAGAATAGTTTTTGCTATTTAAAAGGCATTGTAGATTGTGAGTCCGGGACGATACAGGACTGCAATAATAAACGGACAGTCGTCTGTCCGATTGATCAGAAAAAAGTAAACGCAAAACCGAAATTAGCGGTTAAAAAAGTTAGTATAGAAAAGACGGGAGAAAAAAAGAAAGAGCGGGGTTTTTGTTTTTTGAAAGGCATGGTTGGATGCAGTGCCGGCAGAATACAGGACTGCAATATCAAGCGCGTGACTGTGTGTCCGGAAGACTGAGAATGGAGGGAAAAATGTCATTTAGAAAAAAGAAAATGCTGTCAGCCACTGCAGTATGTCTTGGCATGGCAGTATTTATGACGCAGCAGATTCCTGCAGCAGCGCTGCTGCAGGAAAGTGAGCTGCAAAAAGAGAAGATCTGGCAGGAAACTGACACGCAGCAGGCAGCAGTCATGCTGAAAGGCAGTTATGCGGCTGACGCAGAGCAGGAAGCACAAAATCCGGCCGCAGACAGTCCGTCTTATGAGGCGGACTGCGCGGAGCAGTCAGGCAGCATAGATGATACCAGCCAGAGCATGGATTGGCTGGAAAGAGATATGGAAAGTTCTTTTTCTGACTTAAGCTGTCCGGCAGGGGATATTGCAGATGGCAGCCATGTTCCGGGACAGCCATCCGGGGAGCAGGACAGCCATCCGGGGCATGATATGGAAAGTGCCGCTTTGTTTGGGAACCAGCCATCCGGGGATACAGCAGGCGGCAGCCGTGATGCGGATCAGCCTGAATATAAAGCAGATGACACTGGACGGGATATGAATCAGGCTGGACAGGAGACGGACCAGATTTCTGTTCCGTCCTCTGTCCAGCCATCCGGTGCAGAATATATACAGGATGTGAATGGGGAAAATCTGGCAAAAATTCGAGCTAAAAACAGCAGTACGCTGCCAGCCCCGGAGACAGTAAAATCAGAAAAAACAGCATATAATGCAGTAACCCTTGGCTGGAGCAGTGTAGAAGATGCAGCAGGATACCGGATTGAATATACATCCAATGAAAAAGATTATATACAAGCAGGTTCTACGGGAGCAGATATTCTGACCTTTAAATGCAAAAATCTTGTAACTGGCACAAAGTACCGTTTCCGCGTCTGTGCACTGGATAAAAATGGAAAACCGGGTGAGTATGCTTCTGTTGCGGCAAGGCCTTATCTGAAGAAAACAAAATTTACAGATGTATCTTCTGAAGGACAGGCTGTTTCGCTGGAATGGAAAAAGGTATCGGGAGCAATGCGCTACGAGCTTTACCGCAAATTAGATGAAGATGAGACATATGAACTGATTGCGCAGACAAAAGAAGTAACATATGAGGATGAAACGGTTTTAACCGGGAACAATTATATGTACAGTGTGTGTGCAGTACGTGATGCGGACGGACAGCCGGTGAAAGCAAAACTATCAGATGCCGCAGAGATTTCATTAGATGTAGAGACATCTGATATGCAGTTTGAAAGCTGTGAGGCAGCCGGATATCATTCTGCAAAACTGATGTGGCGCAGGGATGCATCTGCATCGGGATATTATATTTACCGCAGCGTAAAGGAGACGGGAAACTACCGGAAAATAAAGACAATTACGAGTCCGGATACGCTTACATACACAGATGAAAAAATTGTACCCGGCAAGAAATTTTTTTACAAAATATGTTCGTATTATAAGCAGCCGGATCAGACTGTCACAGCCGGGGAGCTGTCTGATCCGGTATCTGTCCAGCCCCGGGCAGAGGCACCGGTAATGGTGTCAGTGAAAGTGAATGTAGCAAACCGCAGTTTTTCTCTGGAATGGGAACAGCAGGAAGGTGCGTCCGGATACCGCATTTACAGAAGCACAGAACCAGACGGCGGGTTTAAGAAAATTACAGACAGGCCGAGCGGGACATTTGTCGGCTATGAAGACCGTTCGGTGGCACCGGGAGGAACATATTATTACCGGATAAAGGCGATTTATACAAGCGGTTCCTATAAAGGGCTTAGTCAGGCAAGCGACATTATGGAAGGAAACCTGACTCCGTGTGCACCGATTGGACTTACAGTCAGGCAGACGGATACAGATGTGCTGCAGATAGACTGGAACGAAGCGCCGGGAGCCGGCAGCTATCAACTGTACCGTTCCACATCTGCAAAAGGAACTTATACCTGCATAGCGAAAGATCTGAAAGAAAATACATATACAGACAGCGGCTGTCTGGACGGGCGTACTTATTATTATAAAGTATCGGCATCCGGTGCGGGCGGCGAAGGGATTAAATGCAAACCGGTAAGTTTTAAAACAGGCGGAGTTTCGCTGAATACCCGTACGCTGAAAATCTGTACAGGCGTTTCCAAACCTCTGGAATTTCATACATTCTGTGAAGGAGAGGCGGAATGGACATCAGATAAGCCTCAGATCGCAGAAGTAGACAGCGAAGGAGTCGTAACAGGAATAGCATATGGCACGGCAAACATTACAGTAACTGTTGGCGGCCAGTCAGCGACAGCTTCTGTTTCGGTGACACCAGGGATTAAAAACGGAATCGATGTATCCAGATGGCAGGAAGATGTAGACTGGTGCCGTGTCAGAAATTCCGGTATTGATTTTGCTTTTCTGCGTATCAGCAATCATTACCAGGAAGATTATACATTTGAAACGAAATATATGAATGCGTCTTCTGTCGGGATACCGTTAGGCGTATACTGCTACAGCCGTGCGGCTACAGTGGAGGAAGCAAAGGAAGAAGCACGTATTGTACTGGAAATATTAAACGGCAGGAAGCTCGAATATCCGATTGCCTTTGACATGGAAGATGCTGTGCATAAATCAAAAACGATGACAAAAGAAAAGCTGCATCAGATTATGGAAGCATTTAAGCAGGTGATAGAAGATGCAGGGTATGATTTTGTGCTGTACAGTTATCTGTCGTTTTTGAATTCAAATCTGGACAAGACAAAGCTGGACGGTATTGATTTGTGGATAGCACGTTACCGGAATGTGGCTCTTGGAACCGGATATAATGGATCTGGAAATGTAAAATACTGGCAGTATAACAGCGGGCAGTACAGCGGATCTGATTTTCATGTGGACGGTATCACAAATGATGCTGGCGAGCTGTCAGCTGTAGATGTAAATGCAGAGTACGAATAGCAATTCATAAATTCCAGGGGATAAACAGATGGAAGAAATAAAACAAAACCTGGCTGCGGACCGCAACCAGCCTGTCGGAGTGTTTGATTCCGGACTGGGCGGAATCAGTGTACTAAGGGAATTGTATAAGGTGATGCCGGAAGAAAATTATATTTATTTTGGCGATTCTGTCAATGCCCCGTATGGCACGAAACCGCTTGAGGAGATCCGCAGACTGACAATCACAAATGTAGATTTTTTGCTGAGACAGGGCGCAAAAGGCATTGTAGTCGCATGTAATACTGCGACTGCTGCTGCTGTGCGAATTCTTCGCAGCATGTATCCGGATATTCCGCTGGTCGGTATTGAACCGGCGTTAAAGCCGGCGGCTCTTCAGCCGGGGCATCCGACTGTGCTGGTCATGGCAACACCAATGACGATAGAGGGTGAAAAATATAAAGCGCTGATGGCACGTTATGAACAAAAGGCTGATATTATCGGCCTTCCGTGTCCGGGGCTGATGGAATTTGTGGAAGCGGGAAATACGCAGGGGGAAGACTTAAAACGGTTTTTGGAAGAGCTGCTTTCACCGTATTTAAGGGAAATCGATTCCATTGTACTTGGATGCACGCATTATCCGTTTGTACGCAGAATTATAGAAGAGCTGGCAGGGGAACGGGTCCGTATTTTTGACGGAGGGAATGGTACAGCCAGGGAAATGTGCAGACGGCTGACTGAGGCAGGACTCCGCACTTCCCGTACAGAGCCGGGAACTGTCAAATTTGAGAACAGTCTGGTAAAAGAGGAAGAAATTGAATTAAGCAGGACCTTATTCCAAAAAAAATAGCCTCTTTCTCGTATTATTTAGGGAAGCAGTTTTGCTTTCAAAGATTACGAGAAAGGGATTATATGAATGAATGCAAAAAAACTGATTGCTGGCGGCATGGCAGCGCTCATGCTGGCAGGAGGCGTCCTGTGCGTTCCGGTACAGGCACTGGCAGAAACGCCGCAGCAGAAAGCAGATGCAGATAAAGACATTCAGCCAGACCGTGAAAAAAATTACAGTTCTGACCCAATGCCGGTAACTGAAATGCAGACAGAATTTCTTCAGGCAGATGAACTTGAAAATACTGGTGCACTGTCAATAAAAAATCTGCAGGAAACTACATCAGACAGCTATGACCTGGCTGCCAGCAAATGGGCGGGCAGCGGGGGAGATTATTATTTCAGCCTGTTAAATACCGCTGAAAAAAAACTGTACCTGAATCTGAAAAAACAGGCTGATATTTATCTCACAGGAACAGATAACTTTTTACAGACACAGGCCGTGCGGGACGGAGAAAACGTAACAGCCTATATCCTGCCGCTGATCTCTTATGAAGGACTGTCGGTGGAGCAGATGAAAAAAGTATTCAGCAGTTTTATGTTTGAAAATCCGCAGTATTATTTTATGAGAAATTCGGTAATATATTCTGAGAATTCGAATATGATGAGCGTCGGATTATATGAACTGTTTGCGGATGGCAGTGTCAGGGCCGGATACACCCGCCAGTTTGCTGAAAAGCTGGAGGCGTGGGATGAACAGATCCGTATGGCAGAAACAGTAACTGAAAAAGAGTATCTGATTCATAAACTGATCTGTGAGCATGCAGACTATAATTACAGCACACTGACAGAAGACCCGGATGACCCGGAAATGAGCCAGAGCTGCATCAGTGCAGTTCTATTCAGCCAGTCCACAGTCTGCGCCGGATATGCCCAGCTGTTTACACTGCTGTGCAGCCGTGCCGGTATTACCTGCGTAACTGTGACAAGCGATACCCATGCATGGAATAAAGTGCGTATGGGCAGCAGCTGGTATAATGCAGACTGTACATGGAATGATTCCAGGGGCGATGATGAATTTTTAAATGTTACAGATGAGCAGCTTTTAGCAGCCGACACCGAAAAAATGGAACATACAGCTTCACCGGAATGGGAAAATATCGTTCCGGCCGCTACAGCAGTGTTTGACGCAGATGCAGCAAACATGCCGGATACAGCAGTTAATACTGTACCTCCGCAAAATGTGCCGGAAGAGGTCGTACTGGCCAGCACAGAAAAAAGTGCACTTACAGTCAGCTTTTCACCGGCGGCAGAGTGTGACGGCTATTCTGTGCAGTATGCTGTAAACGGAGCTATGCTTTCCGCATCAAAAGCAGAGACAGAAAGTACTTCCTGCGTAATCAGCGGCTTAAAAAGCGGGAAAACATATTATGTCAGAGTAAGGGCATATGAACTGGGCAGCAACGGTGAAAAACTGTACGGAGCTTTTTCTAAGAAAGTGAAGGCAGATGTATTGTAACTGGTTTTTAAATATGGAATCAGATTTTTATAACAAGGAAGATGGAAGTATTCCGTGCTGTGGCAGGCAGCAGAAGGGAAAATTAAAATCAGCCAGCTGTGCAGCTGGGAATGTGTGAAATGAAGGCCTGTGGCTGTATCGTTGTTTTTCAACAGATACGGCCACAGGCATTTTTTATTAGATTTTAAATTTTCATGGTCTGCCGCTTTGCACCCATAAGGCAGGACGCACTGCTATGTCCATGGAATCTGCTGCATAGCCGTAGCGCATAACGGTTCCGTCAGGCGATACAAACGCAGCGCTGTCAGATGATTTGCCAGGCGTGCGCAGCCACCATGATTTCTGGCTGTCTTTCAGTTTTAAAATTTCATGATATCGCTCTGCTTCTGATTCATCCAGCAGAAAAATATGATCTTTTGTATCACTGCCGCCTGATGTGCCATAAGTACTGTTTGCATTCGTGACGATATTGGATTCTATAACATCCGGCTGTTCATATTTTGAAAAACATGATTTATAAAATTCCTGGTTCAGCCATCTGCGCAGGACGGAGTGTTCCCATGTTGTTTCCTGGCCGGATGTCTGATATACGGTTTCTGCTTTTGCCGGATTTTTCCTGACGAGCAGGAGGAACCTTTGGGAATCACCAGCTTCATCTGTCACAATCCATTTTACATTTCCGTAAGTAACCGTATCGCCGATTCGGGCAGTTTTTAGTATTTTCTTTTCGTACTGGGCTTTTCGTTCCAGAGAATCTTTATAGCCGCCGGTTTTATCATGTAAAAGCCCGACAGCTTTTTTGTAATCACCGTTTTCAGCAGCTTTTACTGCTCTTTGATAATTGCATTCCAGGACACGTGCATCGGTGTCTTTATACCCCCTGCTTTTGGAAAACAGCGTATTTGCACGTTCATAATCCTGAATGCTCATCAGAATAGTGCCTTCCAGGTAAAATGCCTGCGGAGAGCATAAAAATACAACGGCCCCGATAAGTGCCGCCAGTATGGCTGCAGCCGCCAGCCTGCTGATGACAGCTTTGCGCTGCTCATTTTTCCCGGCAGTTTCTTTCAGTCTTTCGCATTCTCTGATCTGGTCAGGAATGTCTTTATACTCCCGTCTCAGCCGCCGGAATTCTGCAATGGCTGCTTCATAATCAGCAGCGCTTTTTGCTTCGGATTTTAACCGCATGCCCTCCTGGTACACTTCTTCGCGGTGTTCCCGGCGTGCCAGCGGCAGCCGTTTGCGGCAGCGCTTTTTGCGAACCTGGCTGTCTTCATAATCATCCAGTTCTTCAAACATTCTTATGGCTTCTCTATACATATGAACTTTGTCTTCGGCCTGCAGCATTTTCTCTGCACCTTCCATGCGCCGGACAGCTTTCTGGTAATCGGCTTCCCGCTGCTGCTCCGGTGTCAGGATTATTTCGGATTTCTTCTTCTTTTTCGCCATAAGCAGCTCCTTTCTTTTCAGGCTGTCTGCACGGACTGCCAGCCTGTATTTAGTATGGTATATTTAATCTGCATGCCTCTATCTTATATTTTATTTGAGAAAAATGCAAGGAGAACTATCCTGCCGGGGCAGATTTTTTAAGATGGAAAGTGTCAGTTCAGGCTGGGCGGAGAAGGGAATTTCACATGACAGATAAACAAATGAAACATGAGGGGCAGCTGTATGCAGCAGACCGGAGAAAATATAGCTAAATAACTTGACACTTGCATTGCGCCTGCATATAATGGATTATACATATGTATAAAGGAGGCGGGAAACAGCATGGCAGATATTCGAAAAAAATTAGGTGAAGCAGAATTAGAAATTATGCAGGTAATCTGGAACAGTTCCAGCCCTGTGACCTCAAATCATATTTTAAGTGAATTGCAGGATAAGAGAAAATGGCAGCTTTCTACATTAATGACTTCTCTTTCGAGACTATCCGGGAAAGGATTTGTGAGCTGTGACCGTTCCACGGGGAGAAATCTGTATACTTCGCTTGTTTCAGAGAATGATTATAAGACTGGAGCCAGCAGACATTTTTTGAAGCAGCTGTATAATAATTCCATACAAAACATGATAGCAACGCTGTATAACAGCAAGGAAATGCAGGCATCAGATGTAGAAGAGCTCAGGGAGTTTCTGAATCAGCTGGAGGAAGGACAGTGATTACAGCTTTATTTAAGACGCTCTGGAATAGATGCATGGAGGGGGTAGTCTGAGCACTTTTCATGATTTGAATAAAGGTATAGGTTTTATGGTCATCTTAGGGAAAGGCGAACGGCTGAAATTTGAAACAGACAGAGAAAACTATTCCAAAGAAGTTCAGGAAAAATATGACGAAGCTCAGACTTACCATGATGGGAAATGGATTATGTTTGAGCCAGACGATTTCTATTGACCTGGACGATGGCGTGAAGAAAAGATATGCACGGTATGAGTGACGCATATTTGGCGGATGGACTGGAACAGGAATATAGTCGAAATATGGAATAATAGCTTGTCAATAAAATTTGGATTCAGTGAGTCCAAAATTTAGAAACACTAAAAATACTGTAAATATTTAAACACAGGGAGGTGTTATATGACACTGCAAGAAGTGGTTGCAAGCTATGTTGAAAAAGATTTTAATGACACCTGGTTTTATAATGAAGAAGGAATACGTTCTGATTCGGAAAAGTACACAATGCAGTTTCCGCAGGCGTTTCTCCTTTTAAAGCGGAAATAAGTGAATATATTACTTCGCTTTCTGCTGTTGATCCTGTT
The DNA here is from genome assembly GCA_910580075.1 of uncultured Eubacterium sp. Lineage (GTDB taxonomy): Bacteria > Bacillota > Clostridia > Lachnospirales > Lachnospiraceae > Eubacterium_J. The sequence continues at coordinate 12,380 of CAJTVR010000114.1, forward strand.
TATGCGGTGGAAGTTGAAAAACTCAGAAACATTGCAAAAGACAATTTATCCGGTGTTATTACAACAAATTATGACTGCTTTTTCAAGAATATTTTTGAAGGTTATAAAACTTTTGTGGGACAGGATGAACTGGTGTTTTCCCAGTTGCAGGGAATTGCAGAAATTTATAAAATTCATGCTTCTGTACAAAATCCAGAATCTATTGTCATTAACAAAGCGGACTATCAGAAGTTTCATGACAAAGGCA
>CAJTVR010000115.1 GCA_910580075.1 uncultured Eubacterium sp.
AAATAGGTGTGTCGAATAATCTGTGAAGATAAACACAGTTTATTTTACACACCCCAAAAAAGGTTTATTTGATGTATAATAGCAAATAACATTAGTTTGATTTTTATTTCTGTGACAGGAGCCATGTGATGAAAGCTATATACAGCCCCATTCTAAAGAAAATTGAGCAGCTTTGCGAGCCTATGGAAGACAGCATACTTTTCAGCCTATTGCTTCTTCGGCAGTTATCGCAGGATACTTCTCTTTCCCGGTTCTTAACCGGCAGCGATGCAAAACAAACAGGATATCATCTATGGGAAAGTATCCTAACCAGTCGTGAAGGCAGTTACTTGTCGTCAATTACTAAATCTCTTGCTCAAATCGAATCCTCATTCCCTTTTGTTCAAATTTGATAGCACAAAATGAAGAGCAGACTGTCAGGGAAAGTGTCCTGGAACAGCTAATACTTCTGTTATCAGATATTTCTATAGATGATTTGCCATGTGCTGCAATTTATGAAAACCACTTGCAAAAGAAAGTCCCTGCGTACCGTGTAACATCATCGTTGAGAGATTTATACACTCCCCCGAATATTGCACAGTGTCTGGCAGCATTCCTGGACCCGGGCCAGGGTACAGCATATGATCTTGCTGTGGAAGCGGTGCTTTACTGCTGGAGCTTCAAAAATACAGTAAACAAAACCTGGAACTATATGGGCAGACTCAGGATGAATATTCTTCTTTGATATCTCAGATAAACTTTATATTTCACAGCGCAGCCGTTGATTTAGGAAAAACGGATGCAGACACTTTGTCAGATGATCAGCATAAAAACAAAAAATTTGACTATATCATTGCGAATCCCCCATTTAATAGTGCAGACTGGTTCAACGGCAGTACACCTGCCTTTGATGACAGATGGAGTCTGGGTATTCCCCCGCGTTCAAATGCCAATTTTGCGTGGCTCCAGCATATTCTGAGCCATTTACAGCCAGACGGCCGTGCTGCGGTAATTCTGCCTAATGGAACGCTTACTACCCAGACATACAGAGAAGCTGCCATTCGCAAGGCTATGATACAGAATAAACTGATAGAAGCAGTGATTACTCTTCCGCCAGGATTATTTTATCCGGCAAAAGTTCCGTGCTGCATCTGGCTGCTTGCAAACAGCGGTAACAAAAGCGGTGATATACTTTTCATTGATGCCGCACATATGAAGCCGGAAATAAAAAAAGATCTGGCCTCTGTACATATCGAACAGCTGATAGACCTGGCAGAGAAACACCGACAGGGGAAGCTGCATAACTGCACAGAATGGTATGCAGCTGCTTCATTGGAAAAGATTGAGCAAAACGGTTTTATATTAAGTCCCAGTCTATATACGTCTGTTCTGCGTCCCGGAGCGACCGAGATTCGCAGAGAATATGGAAAGCTGATAGAAATCATAGATAAACTTTCCATGCTGCCTGCCAGTGAACCTTTATTATCATCTATGGCACTGTGGAAGAACGCAGAGATAGCAGAACACTGGGAAAAAGCAGATTTGTTTGAGATATATGATGTATTTGGAGGAGTGACAAAAAGCAGGCATTCCTTTGGCAAAGGGGCTCCGGTATTGGATGTAAAAACAGTCATTCATTCCCGGTATATACCGGACAGCTGGTCATCCTATGTGGAAGTGACGGAGAAAGAAAAGTTAAAATACGGAATAAAATATGGAGACGTATTTTTAAACAGAACAAGTGAAACAATCAAAGAACTGGCCTGCTGCTGTGTTGCGCTAAAGGATCAGGATGCGGTTTATGGCGGCTTTATAAAACGGCTGCGTCCTTGTGGTAATCAAATCATAAATCCTCTTTATGCCGCCTGTTATTTTCGCAGTGAGATTTACCGGTGGGAAATAGAAAATGTTTCTACGGTATACACAACATATGCAGGTATTAATAACGAGAAACTTTCAAAAATTACTGTTTATTTTCCGGATTTGGAAACACAGAAAAAAATTGGAGACATGCTATCTGAGGTTTTCCAGTACCGGAAACGGTGCTCCGATGCGCTTCAGAAAAAACTGCTGGAAGAGTTTGAGTATTTTTTCATCCGGCAGTATATTACTTATCCCATTTTGCTCTTTCAAAGTAAGGAAGGTGATTGTCAGTGCAGATGAATCAGCAGGAACAAAAATGGCTGGTACTGCTTTATTCTCTGACTGAATTGGATGGAGGAAGCCGGAGAAAGGCAGTTTTACAGCATATTCAGGACAGTGGATACTGGTATAAAAATGACCGGAATGATGTCTCACGGACAACCAGAAATGAAAAAGCCTGGCGGAATGATTTTTCCTATGAGCGCCAGCATCTGGTTGAGAAAGGGTATATGCAGGATGGCGGGCGTGGATTCTGGAAAATTACACAGGCAGGGATAGAATACACCCGGGTTCTGTCTGAAAAGCTTAAGGATATTTCCTTTGAAGATACTGCATGTTTTACGGCTGTTTTTTATCAAAGGATTTTCCAGTCACAAATCCAGCCGGAATTTACGGCAGATCATATTCTGTTAGAGCAGCTGTTTCAGGCCGGGGATACCCAGGAGGAACTTTTGACAGTCCTTTCAGACAAACCGATGCCAAAGGGGCTCGTCTCGAATCGTTCCGGCAATAAAAATACATATTTGCGGGACCCTTCAGTTGCGCGGCGTGCACTTGCGCGTGCCGGACATCGATGTGAAATAGATGCAGCACATACATCATTCCTTCGAAAGAATTCTTCACATTTATATATGGAACCGCATCATTTAATTCCGATGTCAATGACGGATTATTTTGGTGTCAGTCTCGATAGAGAACAGAATATTTTTTCTCTTTGCAGTAACTGCCATAATCAAATCCATTATGGGACAAGAGAGGACGTACAGCGGCTTATTTCCAGACTTTTTCTCTCCAGGGAGCAGGAAATCTGTTCTATACTGGGAAGGAATATAACGCTTGAGGAAATTTACCAGATTTACAATGTTTTATAGAGCCTGGCTTAGTTCGCGTTTTACAGATTTGCAGCAGACGAACCAGTGCCTGATGCCAGGCATTTTGCCGTGCTTTATGATAAGGCTGTAATCCTCCTGTATCAATCATTAAAATTGCTGATATTCCTGTACTCTGATGAAACCGCCCTTTATGATCATATATCCCTTTCAAAGGATATTCCATACACTGTATGACACAGAATCAGTTTTTATAAAATAAAAGGGGATGCCGCATCAGGCAGACGAATACAGGATATAGCTGTCTGATATTTGATTAGAGCGGCAGCCCTCTTACGTTACTTCTGATATATGATTTTCCGAATGGCATATAGAGATAAAAAATATTTTTCAGCCAGTATGTCCATAGGAATACCGTTTTGATATTCTTTTTTAATCGGCTGATTACGCTGCTCTAATTTTTGCCGATAGCCGGAAACCTCTCCCCAGTGTTTGTGCGGATCATGTGTCAGATCGTTAAATCTGTATCTCACGTGAGCTATTAGCTATATAGTAATGATCGGGACTGGCAGCGGCAGCTTATTTCTGATTCACCCAGCCAGTCACATCGACATTCTCATCACAGTCCAAACTATAAAGATCCATATTTTCAGATAAATCAAGGCTTGCAATCTGGTTATTCCGGCACTGTAGGTTCTGCAGTATAGTATTTTTAGATAAATCCAAATCTTTCAGCTTATTATCATAACAGTTCAGCCATCTTAACTGTGTACATTTTGAAATATTCAGGCTGGTCAGTCTGTTTTCCTGGCAGTTCAGAGTTCCCATCTCTGTGCATTTTGAAACATTCAGACTTGTCAGTTTATTTTCTTCGCAGTATAAACTAATAATATCAGGATTTTTAGATATGTCCAGCTTTTTGAGCTTATTTTTCGCACAATCCAAAAAACCCAGTTTTTTATTTTTTGATAAATTCAGGCTGGCAAGCCCGTTGTTTCTGCATTCCAGGGAAGTCAGTTCCTTATTCTCCGACACATCCGGGGAAGTCAGTCTGCCATCCTCGCATAGAATTCCCTGTAATTTAGAAAGACCAGAAAAAGAAACCCGGCCCTTTAACCCGTACCATCTTATTCCAGTCAGACGGCCGTCCTCACTCCACATATAAACATCTTCATCAAGATCGGCTGACAGCTTAACACCTTTTTCTTTCTGCTGTGCTATGATCTTCTTTAATGTCCGGACATCCGAAGCATTTTTCCCTTTTGTATGGGTGAGCGTCACATTCGCCGCCTGTATGGAAACCGGTATTGCCAGTATACCGAATACAAGTGCCGCTGACAGCACGAAAGCCCATAGTTTTTTCATATGTCTCATTTTTTTCTCCTTCTGCATTGAATCGGATTTGTGCAGTCTGTACCTTGATTTGAATAGAAACAATTCTGCAGCACTTTCTTCGGCTTGTAACATTTCACTGCCTGAGTGAATCCGCCATGTTCTGACCTCCTTTCGGCCGTAATATTTCAGCTGCAGTATTTGATTTCCCCTGCACAGTATTCAGCTTTTACAATAACAGTATATAACGTATTGTTTATAAACGTCAACAATTAAATATATTTATTGTTATTAATAATTAGATGCTTGCTGCATTGTTAAAGTTTATGGGATACATCATTTCTGTACGAATCCATGCAGTTACTATAACTGCAAAAATCTTAATGTTAAAATTACAGACAAAACGAATTGGTCTGGCAGCACGCTGCCGCTGTACTATGATGTCTGACGGAAAAGATGTATTAACAGATACAGAATGGAATTTGAGAAATCTGCGCTATGCGGTTTTAAATAAGGTTCTTTCTCATGTTTGGATATACTGCCAGATGCCGTTTTGCCGGAACATTTTTTTTCTGGCAAAATCTGAATAACCAGCCCAATGCGGTATATCCAAAGTTAAGAAAGAACCTTAAATAAAGCAGGATAGCCTGTTACTTATAACAGCCGTGTCTGCAGCGCAGTCTGTGCCGCCTGTCCTGCGGAATGGATATGCCGGATATTCAGCAGGAGGTTTATCATATCAACACTGCCAAAAGACGGGAGGACAGAATATTCTGTATTAGTTTCAATATTGTACAGACAGCTGGTGCCTGTACGGATTGCAAAGTATGCCTGTTCCGTGCAGCCAGGCTCATGATACTGGAATGTCTGTCCGATAATATGGTATCTATGGTCATTGCTGTATCTGGCATGAGTTTTCATTACGGCATAACAGCAGCCTTCGCAGCCGCTGTAAATCCATTTCTGGTGGTCCATCAGTGCATAACAGATATCTGCATTTCCAGTCCATTTGTCCAGATCCTGGCAGGAGGCGGTATGGAGAAGCATGCCGGCAGAGGCCATGACTCCGCTGTGTTTTAGAACAGCTGAGCCTGAAATAAAGTCTGAGTATGGCAGGCTGTGGCGGTCGAGATAGGAATGAATGGCTTCTGCACAGTCTCTGTAAAGGTACACACGTACAGATTCAAGCATCCGGCAGATTTCCGGTTCTGGAATTATGCCCTTAAATGATACGGTATACAGCTTCTCATCACTGCCAAATCTAAACTGGTAAGACAAAAAGGCTGCTTCGTGTCTGATGTTCTTTTTCAATGTTTCTGTCATGTCAGAAATCCTCCTTTTCATAAGTAAGGCAGCCATAGTACCTGCATGACATCACTTATTTCGCAGAAATGCATCCAGACATTATTATACATCTTTATGTTGAGATAATTTAACAAAAAGCTATTTTTATTTAAGATTTTTGTTGATAAAATTTAACGAATTGAAAGGAAATGGTGAAAGTAAATGATGGATGTGAAACTGTATCTGGATGAGGTGGGAAAACGGGTTATGGAACGCAGAAAAAAGCTCGGGCTGACACAGGAGGCGCTGGCTGAGATGAGCGACCTTACAACCCAGTTTGTCAGCTATGCAGAATCCGGTAAACGTGCCATGAGGCCGGAAAATCTGATGAAAATTGCATCAGCTCTTGGCGTCAGTACGGACTATCTTCTGACAGGGGATATTATAGATAAGGATAAGCTGCTTTTATCAGATAAGCTGGATAAACTGACAGCTGCTGAGGTGCGGATTATCGAAAGTATCATAGACGAATGCATAAACCTGTATCACAAGGATGCGTAACCGGATTTCTGTATGAAGAGCCAGGGGCTGCGGCGTATCAGGGCTGCAGTTTCCTGGCTGTATGTATCTTTTTCTAATATTCTTCTATTTCCACACTGCCATCCGAATAATAAATCTCTGTATAGCCGTGTCCGCTTCCGTCGCAGTCCGGATAATCTTCCCGCCGCAGTTCTGTTTTGCTGTCTCCTGTCTGTGCTCCTGAATTTCCAGTCTGCGTATCTTCAGCAGCTTTGGCATCCTGTTCTGATACATATACTTCAAATACATGGTCTGCATTCTGCGGTTCTGAATTTTGCAATTCTGTATTCTGGAGTTCCTCCGTCCGAAGCAGTATGGAAAAGCATTCCCGGCCGTCTGCGTCAGAAACGGGAAATGCTTCATAGCATTTGTCATGATTTATGCGGATATAAATGCGGGAACGCGTTTTTATCATGGCGGAAGGAAGTTTTCCAGTTACTTTCGTATATTCTCCCAGCGCTTCCTTTTGAAGACTTTCTATTTTAACGGCAGGGCCCATAAGATCTGCATTCCAGATCACAGCCGGGGCTTCCATTACAGGTGCCTGCTGCGCCATATCCGGCAAAAAACGTTCCGCGCGTTCAATAATCAGTGCATCTGCTTTATAATTTGACAAATCTGGCAGATAATATGGCAGCGCACGGGAAAAATAAGCGTTCTCATATGCTTCTGCGAAAAACGGCAGCAGAGCATTTCCGAAAGAATCCCGGTACATTACCAGATTTCCGTTTCCATTAGAGCGGGTATTTATTTTAGGTGCAAAATTACTCTCTACGTCTTCACGGTAATCGAACTGCGGCAGAGGATCATAATAAATCTCTTCCTCCAGATCTGCCAGGGCAGGGCGGAGCATTTGATCTAAGTCTCCCTGGAAATCCTTTCTGACAGTATATGGCCTGTCCGTATAGGAGAGATGTTCTTTTCCAATCCCGTCCAAAATCTGGCCGGCAGCCAGAGCAGCACCCTTATTATTCCAGTGTGAATCCCTTTTATGGTAAAGTATACGGCCTTCATTTTGAAAACTTTCATGCAGATCAGTATAATTAATATGTTCAGCGTCCAGATATTCCTTTAACCGTTCCATATTACTCTGTTTTGTGTGAGGAGGCTGGCAGTAATACGGCATATATCTGCCATACAGGGAATTCTTATTTGGAGCGGCTGCGAATACAAATGCTGCACCGTTTTTCTGTGCATACTCCTGAACCATGGCCAGAGAATGCGCTATGTCAAATAACTGGCGCTCTGACATCGGGGCTGTACCCTGGAAATCTGCCAGGGAATCTTTGTAAAACAGCCATCCGTCAGTTCCGGTAATGACACTTTCCTGTGCCGATACCCCGAACCCTTTTTCCAAAAGCAGAGCATATGCGGTCACTGCTTCATCGCGGAAAGCAAAATGGTCTTCAAACCATTCTCCGGCATCATTTAAAAAATGGATATTTAACCGGTCTTTTTCAATAAGAGCTGGCACAGGCGCTGTCTTATTGTTTTCTGAGGATTCCCTGATTCCGGTAAAAAGCAGACCGGCTGACGGGAACAGGCACAGAAGCAGAAACAGCGAAATATAAATATAATACTTAATTTTCATATGAAACTCCTAACAGATACAATTGATGCAAAAACTCTTCTGAAACCTTTATCCTGATAAATTAATCTGATGCAAAACGGGCTGATGATTTCAGGTTTTTACACTGTGAAAACCGCCAGACTCCTGTACAGAGTTTCTGCAGGTATAATTAAAAAGCTACAATGTTTTGTACCATATGTGACACAGGATAAGCAGTACTTGCATAAATTCCCCGCCTCCATCCGGCATACTGTGCTTCCGGATCGTAATATTTACCATTTATCCTGACCCATGCATGCCGCGTATACCCATCCGGCATTCTGTCCCTGGAACCGCGTACCCGTCCGCATATAATGTAAGGCTGATAGCCGGCTTCTTCAGCCAGAGCTGCAAACGCACATGCAAAGCTGTAGCAGTTTCCAGAGCGGGTAGAGAGCATGTCATATGCAGTTTTTCTCTGCCACCCATCGGTATTCAGGTCCGGATACTTTGCTGCATACCGAAAACCGCCTTCTGCCACATACGACCAGCATGTGGCAAGTTTCTGGCCTTTTGTCATATTTTTCTGCGTAATGGATGCAAATGTTTTCATAGCACTGATCTTTAATCTTGTATTCAGATTATTTTTGGCTGCACCGCTGCTTCCAAACGTAATACCTCGGTAGACCGTATTCTTTTTGACTTTTCCTGTTTTGGAAGCAAAATAGAGCTTTTTTTCTATCATCTGCCATCCGCTGGCTGCTTTTCCGCTTTTGTCTGCGCAGTATATCTGATTTCCGGCATGAACAAGACTGGTCTTTTTTGATTTTGCAAGCTGCCCTTTTTCATTAAACAGATAGTATTCCCCGCCTATTTTTTTCGACCCGGTTGTAAGTCCGCCGTCATCCCTGTCAAAATAATACCATTTGCCGTCTATGTGCTGCCATCCGTATGCCATCCATCCGGTTTCTTCTGAAAAATAACGCATTCCCATTTCCGTTTTCTGCCATCCGGTAAGCATTTCACCGGTCTGCGGCGAAAAATAGCAGATACCTTCCTCAAGTTCCAGACATCCCAAGGCCATCTGCCCGCTTTCAGGCAGAAAATAATAGGATTCCCCGTCGATTTCCAGCCATCCGGAAGCCGTCTGCCCGGACTGAGGCAGGAAATAATAGGTAATGCCGTCAATTTCCAGCCATCCGGAAGCCGTCTGTCCCGTCCGAGGCATGAAATAATAGGTAATACCGTCAATTTCCAGCCATCCAGAAGCCGTCTGTCCTGTCTGAGGCAGAAAATAATAGGTGATACCGTCAATTTCCAGCCATCCAGAAGCCGTCTGTCCCGTCTGAGGCATGAAATAATAGGTAATGCCGTCGATTTCCAGCCACCCTAAGGCCATCTGTCCTGTCTGAGGCAGAAAGTAATAAGTATTGTTCTCAATCTCCAGCCATCCGGAAGCCATCTGCCCTGTCTGAGGCAGAAAGTAATAGGTAATACCCTCAATCTCCAGCCAGCCGCGAGCCATCTGCCCTGTCTGAGGCAGAAGATAATATTTATAACCATTCATTTCCAGCCATCCGTATGTCTGCCATCCGGCCTCCCCATATACTGGCGGCTGCCCGCCCGTATACATTTCAGGCAGTTCGGCACATGCTGCATTTGATTTCATGGCAAAAACCAGGCATACTGCTGAAATTATGACTGGTATATACGTTTTAGATTTACATTTTCTAACGATACTTTTTAGAAAATCGTTTCTTACTATCATTTTACTATAATCCTCTCTAAACAACCTGAAGAAATTTCTCCATGATGTGAAAACAAGCCGGAATCTGGAAAAGCAGTGCAGAAAATACAGCCAGTACCAGCCGGGCGGAGAAACTTTTTCCTTTTTCTGTGACTCCGGAGAACAGTTAGAAATTCTTAATTTTCTGCCTCATACCCAGGATTTGGGGCTCACTGTCTGCTGCTGAAAACCTGGAAGCCCCAAAAGGTGCCTGCCAGTGCCACTGCATAAAGCATGCCGTAACGCCAGGGCATCAGGCACCGGTCCGTCCGCTGCCACAGCCTGGAAGCAGAAAATTTAGAATTTCTTACAGTTCGCAGGCGGAACAGAAAAAGGAAAAAGTTTCTCCGCCCGGCGTCCGGGTAACCTATCCGTAAAAATCCCGCTCCCCCTCTAAAAGCGAAAATAAATAAACGGGTTATATGTACCTCCCGCAAGGTTTAATATGCATACAATGAGTACCATAAGTGAAGACGGCCACCAGATTTTCTGCATTTTTTCAGACTTCCCGATAGTTTCCATAACAGGCATGGATGCAGTCATTCCTGCTGCAAATGCCGCTATGTGAACAGGGGTCAGAAGCGACAGGACCAGGCGCATAGAGGCTTCACTGGGCATGATGTCTGTAAACATTTTCATAACCCATAGCATTCCCTGTCTCATATTTTCTGCACGGAAAAATACGAATCCCGTCATGACTGCCCCAATTACATAAATGTGACCAGCTGCTTTCTGCCACCCCTTTTTCTCCCTGTGAAAAAACGGAATCATTTCTTCCAGCATAAGAAGGCATCCGTGAAACAGTCCCCAGAACAGAAATGTCACATTGGCTCCGTGCCATATGCCGGTACAGGCAAACACAATAAATTTATTGACACAGGTCCGGCCGCGGCCTTTGCGGCTGCCTCCGAGCGGGATATACAGATATTCCCTGAACCACTCTGATAAAGAAATATGCCACCTGCGCCAGAATTCCCGGATGGAAGCGGCTCCGTATGGATAGTGGAAATTTTCCCTGAAATGAAACCCCGTCATCTGCCCTATTCCGATTGCCATATCGCTGTAACCGCTGAAATCAAAATAAATCTGGAGCATATAAGATGCTGCGCCCAGCCAGGCACCAGCCATATGAATCTGATTCATTGGAGCAGCAAACAGGGTATCTGCAATTTCGCCCATGTAGTTTGCAATCAGCACTTTTTTGCCAAGTCCGGCAATAAATCTGCGGATGCCCTTTGCCGTATCCTGCAGATCGAACCGGCGGCCTGTAAGTTCTTGTTCTACATCATGGTATCTGACAACCGGCCCTGCAATCAGCTGGGGAAACAGGGAAATATAAAGCAGGACATATGCAAAGTTTTTCTGTGGCTGTACCTGTTTGCGGTACACATCTATGACATAAGACATTGCCTGAAAGGTAAAAAAAGAAATCCCGGCGGGAAGAGCTATCTGCGGGACCGGCAGTCCGAGGCCTGTGATGCTGTTGATAGTTTCTGCCAGAAAAGACGCATATTTGAAAATACACAAAAGTCCCAGATTCACAATAACAGCCGCTGTCAGAATAACCCTGCGCCGGCTGCTGTATCTGCATATCCATAATGCGCATGCATAATGAAACAGCGAAGATGCAGCCATTAGAAATACATAAACAGGTTCTCCATAGGCGTAAAATAAAAGGCTGCCTGCCAGAAGCAGAATGTTTTTTCCTGCTATGGATGGCAGCAGCCAGTATAACAGCAGTACAGCAGGAAGAAATACACTGAGAAATACAAGAGAACTAAAGACCATAAGCTATCCTCCTAACGTCTTTTATCTCAAATGGCAGTCCTGAAGCACAGTGCATAAAACTATGCGGCAGTACAGGCTTATATAAATGGCACAGATGCTGCTGCCGGGCTGCCAGGGCGTTCCTTTAGCGTGTCATGAAATGCATTCCGTAAAATGTGATTCACAGTCTGCGGAGAATGAATCTCCCGTTTATAAGGCATAGAGGCTATGCTGCTTCAATTAGGATCCATTCTCTGCAAAGCGGGTGTACAGATTTCGGGAATGATTTTAAGACACGCCCTAAAATGCTGCGTTATAATATTTTGTATCTTTAAACTTATTGTACGTATTCTTCAGGCTGTCTCTTTTCTTTAAACAGTATTTCCCGGAAGAATCTGCGGCGTATTTATCCATATTCGGGTCGCAGATATACCATTTTCCGCCGATTCTGACTTCTGCCCATGCGTGTTTCTGGAGCTTTCCGCTAAATCCGTCCGTCTGTCCGACGCCAATCCGTACACGGCAGCCAGCTGCTTTCTTTGCCAGAAATGCATAAGCTGCCGCGTAGTGGTAGCAGCTTCCTTTTTTATTTTCAAACATTTCCAGCGCGTAGTCTTTTTCCCATCCGTCATATGCATCAAAACCGGTTTTGCGTCCGTAATCATATTCTTTCTGCAGATAGGTAAACAGTTTTTTCAGCTTCTTTTTTGTGCTGTCGCCTGACCTGGTTTCCTGAGCTGTAATCTGAGCGGCTTTTTCTTCCAGTGTTCTGCCTGATGATGCAGCAGCTGCAGTCTGTGAGAAAGAAACTGCTATGATACAGAGTGTCAGTACGGTGACCATTATTTTTGTAAATTTGGTTCCTGTGATTGAAAACATATGCTCCTCCTGTTATGAAGTGACCTTTGTCAAGAGGAAATTTCAAAAGAAACTTTTATCCCTTGATTCAGCCACATTTGTTATTGTCTGACAGCATCCGGAAAGAGCCATTTTAACAGTCTCCGGCATGTAGCCACTCTGTTATTCGTGGATTGGTTACCAACAGGCTAATGGTCCGCCGAGAGCCCTGCTATCTATTTTCGTGGATCACGGTTTCCCGTGCGCACATAGGAGGATCGCAGTTAGCCCGAACCGTTTTGTTACCTGGCCCCTCCCGGATGCTGTCAGATTGTTTCGTTGTTATCTGTGGCAGATATCTGCGCTCTGCCGCTGATTTCTGCTTGATTACCCTTATCATTCGGGCAGATGACTGTCATGGGCTTGCCGCGGAGCGGTGCGCAGCACCATATGCACTAACTTAACAAAAACCGAATAAGCTGCTGTCTTGGATTTTTTCGT
>CAJTVR010000116.1 GCA_910580075.1 uncultured Eubacterium sp.
AATCGGAGGGTCACAGTCCCTCCGTAGAAGAACTAGCCGCCTACCGTTATGGCAGCACCCTTATAAATATTTTATCAGAAAATGTCGGACGCTACAAGATGGTTTTCCGGCTTTTTTCTTTTTCCCACTTGCTAACCCGCCAAAACAGAGGTAAGATACGACACCACGGAAAGGAGGGATTGGATGGGAAAGAATGGTTCGGATAGATTAGCTCATTTTTTATGTGTTATAAAATCTTTCCATCGGTGCATTATCATAGGGACATCCCGCCTTACTCATACTTTGTATCACCTTTTTTTCTTTGCAGCAGGATACAAATTCCCATGATGTAAACTGGCAGCCTTGGTCACTGTGCAGGACCAGCCCCTCCTGTGGATTCTCTGACTTTAGTGCCTTCTCCAGCGCCTTTTTGCCAATTCAGTATTGATATAGGTTCCGTTTACACTTGCAGCTATAGACCGGTCATATAAGTCCAAAATACTGCAGTTATATCTCATTTTTCCATTTGCCAGCCGGATATAGGTAAAATCAGTACACCATATCTTGTTTTTGGCCTCTGCTCTAAAATCCTGCTTTAGAAGGCTGGTAAAGATTTTATTTCTGCTCCCCTTACATACCTGGGCTTTTTCCTCATGACAGCGGCATGTAAGCATAAATCTTTATTCATATATTTATGAACCGTTGTTTTGCTTAAACGATTTCTATAGGTCAGTCCAGCAGCCGGCTGGCTGCGGCAAAATAAACGTACATCTGTCAGGTTTCGGCCAGCATCTGTAAACTGGCATCCAGCCAGGCATATAATATTCATCCGGTACCAGCCAGGCAGCTGCTTCACTCAAAGGTCTCACCGCGCATCCTGAATAAACGGTCTGAGCACTGCTGCCACATGATTGATCGGCATGGACTGCAGGTACACTTTTCCAGGCCCTTTTACTACGGTATTAAACAGCCCTTCCCCGCCAAACAACGCATTTTTCACACCTGGCACGCTCTGGATTTCCATGGAGCATGTGGCATCCATGGCTGCCAGATATCCGGTATCTACAACAATGGACTGCTCTTTGTTCAGTTCATAATCTACAACATGACCGTCAAATTCTAAAAATGCCATGCCCTGGCCTGACAGTTTCTGCATAATAAAGCCTTCTCCGCCAAACAGGCCGGAACCTATTTTTTTCTGGAAAAATACGGAAAGCTCCACGCCTGCTTCGCTTGCAAGAAATCCGCTTTTTTGTACAATCAGTTCTCTGCCTGGCTCGATTTGTACAGCACGGATACAGCCTGGAAAGCTGGATGCAAAGGCGATCATGCCGCTGCCTCCCTGTGCAGTATAACGGTTCTGGAACAATGCTTCTCCAGAAAACATCCGTCCAAGTGCTTTGCCGACACCGCCGTTGGATGTCGTTTCCATTTTCATATTCGGTGACATCCAGCTCATGGCACCGCTTTCTGTAATCATGCTCTCTCCGCCTTCTAATGTACAGATTACAACTGGCAGATTTCCGCCTTCAATTGTATATTTCATATTTCCCTCCTGATAATTCAGACTGTCTGATTTTGTGTTCCAGATAAAACCCGGCAGCAGAAATTCTGCTTTCATCCTGCCAGAACTTACCTGCGCCCGCTTTTTCTTTTAACTTTTTTACTTCGTTGTACGCAGAAATGTCAGAGTGTATCTGGTCCCGCTTTTTCTTTCTGCTGATGCTCTTTCTTATCTGTTTCACTCCGCTGTACGCAGCAGCTTTTCCAGGCTCACTGCTTTTACACAGCATACAAATGCATCCGCGGCCTGCCGCATTTCTTCCAGATCAGGAAACGTAGGCGCAATGCGGATTACAGAGTCTTTCGGGTCGATACCGTATGGAAACGGTGCACCGGCTGCGGTTAATTCAATGCCGGCTTCCTTTGCTTTTGCCACAATGGCTTTTGCACATCCTTCTAATGCTTCAAAGCAGATAAAATAGCCGCCTTTTGGTTTGATCCATGACCCGATTTTACGCGGTGCAATCTCTTTGGACAGAATTTCATCGACTGCTTCGAATTTCGGCCGGATAATTGCAGCATGTTTCGCCATATGAGCTTTCACTGCGTCCATATCTTTTAAATATCTTGTATGTACCCACTGTTTAATTTTATCATGCCCGATTGTCTGCACAGACATCTGTTTTAACACGTGTTCACGGTTTTTCTCCGACATGCCCATAGCCGAAATTCCTGCGCCTGAAAATGTTACTTTTGACGTAGAACAGAACTGATACACAATGTCAGGATTTCCTGCTTTTTCACATTCCGGCAGAATCGGCAGCAGCTCATCTTTGTCATCTTCATACAAATCATGAACCGCATAGGCATTATCCCAGAAAATGCGGAAATCTTCTGCTGCCGGCTTTAATGACGCAAAACGGCGGACTGTCTCGTCTGAGTATGTAATCCCTTGCGGATTGGAATATTTCGGCACACACCAGATGCCTTTTACCGCTTTATCTTCACTGACCAGTTTTTCTACCATATCCATATCCGGGCCGTCTTTATGCATTGGAATGAGAATCATCTCTATGCCAAAAAACTGTGTAATCGCAAAATGTCGGTCATAACCAGGCACCGGACATAAAAATTTCACCTGATCCAGCCTGCACCACGGCACGGATCCTGAAACGCCGTGTGTCATCGATCTTGCAATCGTATCATACATAATGCTTAAGCTGGCATTGCCATGTACAATGACCTGTTCCTGTTCGCAGCCCATAAATCCTGCCATCAGCCTCTTTGCTTCGTCTATTCCATCCAGACTGCCGTAATTTCTGCAGTCGGTGCCAGCCTGTGTGCGTAAAACAGATTTGGAGCTGATCAAATCATACATATCCATCGAAAGGTCCAGCTGAAGCGGCGAAGGCTTCCCTCTGGTAAGATTTAAGTTCAGCGAAAGGGCTTTGATTTTTTCAAATTCTTTATTTACCTCATCCTGTTCCCTCTGTAATTCCTCACGTGTCATTTCTAAATAAGATTTCATTTCAAAGTTTCCTCCCTGTCTGGTAAGACCTGATCTAGCTGTGTAAACCGTCGTGTTTCCATTCTTTTACCTTTTTAAGATATTCGCAGATTTGTTTTTCATACCCGTTTTCAGAAGGCTTATAAAAAACCCTGTCTGCCAGTTCATCCGGCAGGTACTGCTGCGAGACATAATGGTCCGGATATGCATGGGCATATTTATAATCCAGTCCTCGTCCGAGTTTTGCACTGGATTTATAATGTGCATCCTGCAGATGTGCCGGTACAGGCGGTGTGCGGACAGACTGTACCGTCTGCATGGCGCTTCCAATAGCTTCTACTGCCGCATTGCTTTTGGGTGCGCTGGCTATATACGTAACTGCCTGAGACAGTATAATCTGTGCCTCCGGCATGCCTACCCGCTCGGCTGCTAAAGATGCCGCTGCTGCTACCTGGAGCGCCTGCGGGTCGGCATTTCCAACGTCTTCAGATGCGCAGATCATGATTCTTCTGGCAATGAATTTTAAATCCTCGCCCGCATACAGCATTTTTGCCAGATAATAAACTGCCGCATCCGGATCAGAGCCGCGCATGCTTTTGATAAATGCGGATACTGTATCATAATGATTGTCCCCGGTCTTATCATACCGGACAACACGCTTTTGAATACATTCCGACGCCGTATCCAGCGTAATATGAATTCTGCCATCCGCACCCGGCTCTGTCGTCAGCACGCCCAGCTCAATTCCGGTCAGAGCCGCCCTGGCATCTCCGTTCGCCGCATCTGCCAGAAATTCTGCCGCATCCTCTTCAAGCACCGCATGATAAGCGCCGAGCCCTTTTTCCGTATCTGTAACCGCACGGTAGAGCAGTGTTTTTATATCATCTTTTGACAGCGCATGCAGTTCAAAAATAACAGAGCGGGACAAAAGAGCCCCGTTTACTTCAAAATAAGGATTTTCCGTAGTCGCCCCGATTAATATAACAGTCCCGTCTTCTACAAACGGCAGAAGATAATCCTGCTGGCCTTTATTAAAACGGTGTATTTCATCAATAAACAGAATGGTCTTTTTCCCATACATGCCCTGGTTATTTTTTGCCTGGGCAGTTACTTCTTCCATATCTTTTTTGCCGGAAGAAGTGGCATTGAGCTGTAAAAATTCTGCACTGGTCGTATTTGCTATGACCTTTGCAAGTGTCGTCTTGCCTGTTCCCGGCGGCCCGTAAAATATAACTGAACTCAGCTTATCCGCCCTGATCGCACGGTACAGCAGCTTATCTTTTCCGATTATATGCTGCTGCCCGACAATTTCATCCAGCGCTGCCGGCCGGAGTCTTGAGGCAAGCGGGGATTCTTTCTGCTGGTTCTGCTCCCTCATATAATCAAATAAATCCATGTCTCCTCCATATCCTGTGCCATGAAATGTCTTTTCTGTATTTTGTTATGATATTCCACCTATTTAAAATACTCCATGCCGGGTAAATAATCAAGAGAAGATTGCAGGGAAAGTGAAGCAGTAAAACCGGTCATCATACTGCCGGAAGCATAGACGGCCCGGACGCCGGACGGAGAAACCAGCACTGCTGCTGAAATCCAGACAAAACTATCCGTACTGGTCCGTCCGCTGCCATAGATTTAAACACAGATTTAGAATTTCTTACCGATTGAAAGCGGAACAGAAAAAGTTTCTCCGTCCATCGTCCGGGCCACCTGCCTATCCGCTTCCTCAGTTTTCGCAGTTTCAGGCCGCAATAAAGAATCAGATATAAATATACCAGCGTCATAACAGCAAAGATTACAGTAAACACAGCCGCAAATGGATCGCTGGCTGCTATGCTTTTGAATAAATTCGGAAGCACACAGCACACAAAGAGCAGCATTAACGGAACTAAGCGGGTTTTTATCACATAATCAATCATATCCATCCTTGATTCGCTGTCAGAAAAAATTTCGCTATCCTGTTCGGCACCTGCCCCTGATAACGGTTTTCTGAAATACCGCCACCCGAAGCACTGGCCGATATATTCCCATCCATAATCCCTAAACATCTGAAAATAGCTGCTGGTCTGTACATTGTTTTTATAATCCAGCTGATACGCCACATCCTCCGGCGTACATTGTTCAAAAATGTAAAAGCATGGCGGGAGCATTTTTACCAGTTTATAACCGTTTCTGTGCTGATTGTGCAGCCATGCTTCTTCCTCCTCATAATCCGCAATGGTAAAAAAGCGTATTACCGTTTTTTTTGATTGTGCAGCCATGCTTTTTCCTCCTTATAATCCACAGCATTAAAAAAGAGTATTGCCGTTTTTATGCGATTCATCGATTTCCACTCCTCTGCTGTTTTTATACAAACGTTCTATGCGGTTAATTTCAAGGTTTAAGATTTCTTTCCCAAGTTCAGTCATTCGATAGATCTTTCTTTTTTCTTCTTCTCTCTCAAAAGCAATCAGACCATCTTTTTCCATTTTAGACAGCGTTCCGTACATTGTCCCTGCACTGATTATTAGCTCTCCTCCTGTCATTTTCCTGACCTGCTGGCTGATCCCGTAGCCATGCTGCGGCCGCTGGAGACAGAATAAAATATAAAAGCCGCTTTCCGTCATAGGTACATAGATCCGTTTGATTTTACTGTTCATAAGCATCGTCGTTATTCCACCTCGATATATCGAAATTCTATCTATATTATATCCAGATCCGATATAATTGTCAAGCACTTTAGACATTTCTTTGCATTCCGCTGCAAAACCGTAAGAACATAATTCAGAAATGCAGCAATTCCATTGTAAGCAGTTTCCCATGAATTTTTGCATGCAGCAGGCCTGTTTGTCTGAACTGTTACATACAGAGTCATTTCTGACATATTTAACGGTCTGGCCAGCTTACGATAATAGCAGATACTCCGTTTTTATGTTATAATTTTTCTAAACAGAAAAAACAGGGGGTAATATTGATGCTGGAAATAAAAAAAGCCACGCTTCAGGACAAAGAACACTGGTTTGCCCTGGATACACATATTTCAGAGGAGGAATTTATACATAAAGTGAATAACCAGACTGGATATGTTATCTGGAAAGACTGTAAGCCAATAGGTGTATTCCGCTACAATCTGTTTTGGGACAGCATACCATTTGTCAATTTGATTTATCTTAGAGAGGAAGAACGTGCAAAAGGAACAGGCAGAGAGGTAATGATGCTTTGGGAAAAGGAAATGAAAGCCAGAGGGCATAATGCTGTGATGACTTCTACGCAGTCAGATGAAAGCGCTCAGCATTTTTACCGTAAAATAGGTTATAAAGACTGCGGCTGTCTGATCCTTGATCTTCCCGGACTCGCTCAGCCTTTGGAATTATTTCTGATTAAGCAGATTTAGGTAATCCGGCTGCAGCATATACGGCTGGACAGGTTTCCTTTTAACAAAAACGGATGCAGGAAAGGAATCTCTGTGGTTATGCTTCCCGCCCTGCATCTCTTTTTCCTTGTCTTTATCCTTATGCTTCCAGTATTTTTTCAATCTCTGCAATCATCCTGTCTTTGACCGCCGGCTTTAAGAAATATCCCGCCGGCTTTAGTTTCAGTACTGCTTCAATATTAGCCCGGTCATTGACGGCTGTTAGAAAAATAACCGGGATATCTTTCATGTCTTCTTCTGCCCGGATCATTTCCAGCGTCATTTTACCATCGCAGACCGGCATTTCATAATCCAGCAGAATCAGGTCCGGGCGTTTCTTTCCAATCGATGTCATTGCCTGTGCCCCGGAAACTGCAAGAGCCACTTCGTAGTGATCTTCGAGCATTGCTTTCATGGTACGAAGCGCCGTACCATTGTCATCTACAACCAGTATGCGTTTTTTTGCTGTATGCTCTTTCTGCTCTTCTTCCGATTCTTTCAGCAGCTCCTCACGGTCTATTCCAAGACGTCTTAAAACTGCCTCAAAAATCGCCGTGTTCTCGACCGGACGTATGAGATTTTCAAACTGGCCGTCTTCATAGTATTTAAAAAAACTGCTGCTTTCTTCTTTTGTCCCGATTGTCAGTACCGGAATATGGTTATATCTGTCACTCAGCATAAAAAAGATAGATGTATCGATATCATAGGCTCCGATCAGGCTGATCATAACCAGATCCGGATTTACAATCTTTAGCATCCCCTCCAGCACAGCTGCATTTTCAGAACAGAGCTGTACATGAAAATGCTGTGATAAAAATTTGTTTGTTTCATTTACTACACTGTTCAGCTTCCCTATCAGTAATATTTTTTTCATTGATTCCTCCTCCAGCGGTAAAGCAGCATACCTTCGCAGGTCATTGATTTTATCCCCGCTGTTACCATTTCAGGCCGCCCTGAATCCAGCAGCCATTATATCTATTATCCCATCTGCCTGATCAGCATGTCTGCAGCATGTTCCACCTGGTCTGCATCCAGATTTGTAACCGCCTGCGCCAGCTGCTGGATTACGGCCTGTGTTTCATCGTCAAATGCATATTCCTGCAGCTGGTGCATGAGTCCGTCGGCCTGGTCAATATCCATCTGCTGCATGCTGATGCGCAGCATTTCCACCAGCGCCAGTATCACAGATATATCTTCTGCTTCTTTTTTGACTTCAGTCCCTATTCCGAATACTCCTTTTAATTTCAGGCGGTAACTGCGCCATTCTTCCAAAAACACTGGCGTTACGGCGGACAGCACATCCAGGCGGCCGTCGCGCGCTGCATATTCCAGTATTTTTGCTGTCCCGGAAAGCGGCAGGATTCCGACGGCTGCAGAAAGACCTTTCATCGCATGCACCTGGATCCGGTACTGCTCCAGATACTGCGGCTGGCCCGCTTTTTCAAAAGCCTGCTCTAACAGCTGCGCTGCAGAATCAATCTGGGCATAAAACTCTTTGATTGTAAATTCCAGCAGGTCCATATCCGGCAGGTGCATCCATGCGTACTGCCAGTCCAGCCCGTCTGTCTGCGGAAGTTTTTCATAAATATCCGGCGGAATCTCCAGCGTGCTTTGGGAAGGTGTATGGACACTTTTGCGATACCCTTTCTCATAAAGCTGTGCGGCATTTCTTTTACTGGCATTTTCTGTATCAGCATTTTCTGTATCCGTATTCTCTATATTCGTATTTTCTATAATCAGATGTTCCGGAAGCATTGTCTGAATCAGATGTTCCAGCTTCTGCGGTACCACCGGTTTAGAAAGAAATTCATCGAAACCGGCAGATAAATATTTTTCTTTTGCACCCGATACAGCATTCGCAGTCAGCATAACAACCGGTGTATTTTTACATGGATAATCCTGAAGCTGTTTCATGCGGTACAGAGTCTCAATACCGTCCATTTCCGGCATCATATGGTCAAGAAAAATCAGGTCGTAGCGGTTTTTCTGTACCAGTTCCAGACACTGTGCACCTCCGCCCGCGTCTGTAACCTGAACTTTCGTCTGCTTTAACAGGCTGCGCAGTACCTTCCTGTTTACCTCATTATCATCAACAACCAGGATCTGTGCCTGCGGCGCAAAAAATCCTGCCTGGCTGCTGTAACTATCACTCATCCGGCACACCCTGGATTCAAAATCCCCAACCGGCGTGTGATCAATAACCTTCTGGTCCAGTTCAAAATAAAACCGGGAGCCTTTTCCGTATTCGCTTTCTGCCGACAGCCTGCTGCCCATTAGCTCCAGCAGCTGAATCGTGATGCTCATGCCAAGACCTGTCCCTTCAATGCTGCGGTTGCGGTCTTCTTCAATCCGTTCAAATTCTGCTGAAAGCTTTGGCAGGTCTTCTTTTTTAATGCCAATGCCCGTATCTTCGACCTCAAACCACAGGCGGACCATTCCGTCTTCTATTTCACGGCTTTTCACCCGCAGCCATACCGTTCCCTGCGGCGTATATTTCACTGCATTCGTAAGTATATTTGTAAGTACCTGGCGGATGCGTACATCATCCCCGTACATTCTGGACGGAATGTCATGGGATATTTCTGCTTCCAGCTGAAGATTTTTATCTTTCGCACGCTGGGAAGCCATGTTCAAAAGATCGTGGATCATGCTGCTAAAGTCATATTCTGCCGGTACAATTTCCATTTTTCCGGAGTCAATTTTGGAAAAATCCAAAATGTCGTTAATCAGAGACAGCAGCGTCTGTCCCGCTGTATAAATATCCATCGCGTATTCGCGAATCTGCTGCTCGCCTGACTCACGCAGAATCATTTCGTCCATGCCAAGCACCGCATTAATCGGTGTGCGGATTTCATGGGACATACGCGCTAAAAACTTCCCTTTCGCTTCATTAGCGGCCTGGGCTTCATGCCTCGCCGCATCTGCCTCCTTCTTGGCCCGGGCCAGCTTGAGATTCTGCTGCTCTGCCGCCATGACCCGTTCTTCCGCCTTCTGCTGGTATTCTTTAGAAATCTGAAACGTATGCATGATCGCCATCATCACAGCAAATACAGCCATGCTGTACTGTCCGGCACGATTCACATTCGCAGGACTGGAAATCAGATTCATCACCACATTTGCAATCTCTCCTGCAAGCAGCACAAGTACCGACAATACCCACATAACAGTCTGATAGCTTCTGTTTTTATAATCATACTGTATCAGGCTCGCAATCGCAGCCGCACAGGCGATGCCTGCCACAGCCGCAGACAGATTCATCATGTCTTTCATATCCGATATGCCGGCCGCCTGCAGCAGCACCTGGGCAGCCGCATTCAGTATGACCATGCAAAGCAGCACAAAAAAGCGGCGCGGATATGCCCTGTTCAGATTCCGCTCAAAATAAAGCGTTAAAAACAGCGGGCTTAACAGCACCAGATATTCCTGCATTTCATACGCTTCATCCAGGCTGTAAAAAATATTCAGCGTATCGGTCCCGATAAAACAATAAAGCCCCGCGGACAGCCCCATAAGCCCGAGATACACCTCTCCACGCGGCGGCTGGCCCGTATAGTGTCTGATCACCGCAAGCACAAACATGATAATCGCCATCAGAATTATGAGCAGGCAGCATCCGATATCAGAAATACTGCTTCCTACTACACCGATGACAACCTGGTCACGGGTTGTAAGTTTTACATCCCCAAGCACTGCAGCTGCATCCTTATACGGAGATACCAGTTCAATCCATAAATCTCCCTCTTCTATGACATTGGGAAGATTTGCATAATTCTGATTCCGGTCAGATACATTCTTTTCAAGATGCGTGTGTTCATAAATCACTGTATCGTCTAAAACAACCCTGAGAGCCGCCTGCTGGCAATCGAAATTTGCCGTAAGACCTGCAAATTCTTTCGAAACCGTATTGCGAAAGACAACTGTCTCAAAGGCTTCTGACTCTCCCTGAAACGGCAGGCTGACTTCCCGGCACTGTCCTTCTTTTTGTGCCTGCGTATAGAGCTGCTTTATTTTATCATGGCTTTCAAGCTCCTGGGAATCAGTACTGCCAGTATCTAATACTGCCACTGTCCATCCGCTGCTGTAAAAAATTTCCATCTGGTCCGGCAGTACTTCCCATTCTTCTTCTGCCTGATACTGAAACAGCGCTGCCGTCATAAATATCATGACAAAACAGACTGTAATTCCAGCTAATCTTTTCAAATTTTTCATATGTTTCTTTTGATCCTGATTCGGATGTTAATAATTCTGTTTCTTAGTTCTATTCCACGCCCTGATTCTGCTTTTTCGTTTTGTTTCCGAATATGCAGCCGGATGTTATCCTGATTCTGTATCCAATCATCTGGCAGAATCTGCTCTTTTTATATTACCATAGACTGATTCATTCCTCAACTATGGAATGTATAAATTTGAACCTTCCGGCTTGTTATAACTAACGTCTGACATTTATTAGCGGGCTGTGCGAGAGCTGGATGCGGTGAAGTTATGAATGACCCAATAGGTATGAATTCCCCGATAGGTATGAATTCCCCGATAGGTATGGGATTCCCGAACGCCAGGCAGAGAACTGTTTTCCTTTTTCTGTTCCGCCTTCGAACAGTAAGAACTTCTAAATTTTCTGCTTCCAGACTGAGACGGCGGACGGACCGGTGCCTGATGCCCTGACGTTATTTCATGCTTTATGCAGTGGCACTGGCAGGCACCTTTTGGGGCTTCCAGGTTTCTGGCAGCAGCAGGCAGTGAGCCCCAAATCCTGGGTATCAGGCAGAAAATTAAGAAGTTCTAACTGTTCTCCGGAGTCACAGAAAAAGGAAAACAGTTCTCTGCCTGGCTGGTGCCGGATGAATTTTACATGTATTCCCGGATTCCATTTTCAAGACTTACAAAGCACGGCTTCCGGCTGCCTGTAACAGAGCAGACGTCCTGCTCTGCCTGGCTGCGGAAGAATAAACATCATGCTGGCAGACCGCAGCACAAAGGCGGCTGATGTCTGGCGTGCTTCCGTGCTTCGGAACATGTCTGCCTGGATGCCATTTCCCGGACATAATCCGCAGCCGGGAAGAGAAATGTTTTTCAGCTGGTACGGGGTGAATTTCTATGTGTCTGTCCGGTTTTCAGCTGTCTGTGCAGAGCAAACGTCCGGCTCTGTCTGGCTGCGCTTCCGTGTTTCGGAACATGTCTGCCCGGATGCCATTTCCCAGACATAATCCGCAGCCAGGAAGAGGCAGACGTTTATTCTGTCACATACAGCCGGATATTCTGCAAGATTTCAGCCTGTATCTGAAAACCGGAATTCAGACAGGCGTATAAAATTTATCCAGTACCAGCCGGGGCGGAGACACTTTTTCCTTTTTCTGTGACTCCGAAGAACAGTTAGAAATTCTTAATTTTCTGCCTGATATCCAGGATTTGGGGCTCACTGCCTGCCGCTGATGAAAACCTGGAAGCCCCAAAAGGTGCCTGCCAGTGCCGCTGCATAAAGCATGAAATA
>CAJTVR010000117.1 GCA_910580075.1 uncultured Eubacterium sp.
GCTTTTTTCCTGTCTATTTACGGTTGTTATGATTATCTATGTATGTTAATGCTGCAAATACTACTAACAGCAATGTTAAAA
Organism: uncultured Eubacterium sp.; assembly: GCA_910580075.1. Lineage (GTDB taxonomy): Bacteria > Bacillota > Clostridia > Lachnospirales > Lachnospiraceae > Eubacterium_J. Next base: position 82 of record CAJTVR010000117.1, read on the forward strand.
CTTCTAATGTGTTCATAGAATCCCCCTTTCCGTCTCCGAAAAGGGCAGCCGAGGAACTATCCCCATACTGTCTACACTGACTATAGGGTATTATAGCATATTTTGGCGGGGAATGTCATTAGATATAATTATTTTTTCAAATATGTAAAAAGTCAATCGACATTTTCATTAATGTAATATATGATATCAATATAAGAAAGCAAATAAGCAAAGGATTATCATATAGCAGATGGTTATCCTGAATTTGATTATTTATTATAGAGAAGTAACTATTTATCGCCTGAGAAACGAAATAGCTACTTCTTTGTATTTTTACCAATTTCGTAACCAAGTTTATAAGCAGCACCACATAGAATACTAACAATACCAAATGCATAATAAATAGATTGCAATGAAATAGTAATCATAGGCAATAAGTCCTCCTTTTTTAAATTCCTTAAAGTTTTTTATTATTACAAGGCTTTTTCTCCTTGATGGAAGACAACTTCATCTGCTATATTTTTGATAATCTTTAATTTGATAAATTGATTTTGTCAATTTAAAAATAATATAAAAAAGGAAGATATTTTCTACTATAAAATCAAAAATCAAAAAACAAAATGGACATAATTACCAAATTATAATTGGGTGTAGAATATTTATTTGATAATAAATATTGTCCGTTGTTTTTAGCCTTTCGTATAGTAAAACATCTTCCTAAAATGTATCTTAAATTAACTAACTGATTATAATTTAGATTTTATATCAATGTATCTTAATTGTCAATATATATTAAGAATATTTTGTCAAAAAATGGTTTTGTTTCTGGGTTGAAGTTAAAGATTATAACTTAAAATGTACTATTTTTAGTTCTCACTTATATTTGTAGTATGTATTTTGTGACAGTCCGGTAAGTTTCATACAGTCTATATCATTAAGAGTACCGCCAAAATCTATTGAATGTTTTTGTATTTCAGCTTTCTTTTCAATAGATTTTTTGGTTGTCAGCTTTTTGCCGGGAACACCGCCGGTCCGTTTACCAGCAAGCCAGGCTGTTTCAATACCTTCAGATGTTCTCTGATGCAGATCGTCAGCTTCTTTTTGTGCTTGTCCAAATGCAAGTTCAATCCGGGGACAGGAAAAGATTAATAAAAAAAAGAATTTGAACGGTATAAGCCGGCAGAAGCGCGTAAATGGTTATCAGAAGCAAAATATGAGGATTCTCATGGAGATATAAGCAGCTCTACGAATATGACAGTTGATGCATGGTATAATCACTGGATCACAGAAATCAAGGCTAAAACAGTACGCTGGAGTACTCTTAGCAGTTATAAACGCCGTTATAACAATAATATCAAAGAAATTATAGGCAGCATGGTTATAAGTGATGTAAAACCAATGCACTGCCAGAATGTGCTAAATGTTTTGGATAATAACGGATATGTCGGGGCAAGTATGGTACAGACAAAGGCTGTGCTGTCTGTAATCTTTTCTGATGCCTGTGAAAATGGCTTGATTTCCGTGAATCCGGTAACAAAATCTGTTAAATGTCCAAAGAAACCAGAGAAAAATACAAGTGTTCTGACATTGGAAGAGCAGGAGAAGTTTTTAGCAGCTGCAAAAGAAAGCATTTATTACAGCAATTTTCTGTTTGTGCTTCAGACTGGCGTAAGGACAAGTGAATTAAAAACCAGTTCCGGGCAGAGAGATATACCAATGACACAGACAGTTTATGATCTTCTTGCAGATATGAAGTGCAAACAGGTTTGTTATTTTTATGTATTGACAAAACAAATCTGCGTAAGTATAATAAAAACAATCATTTAGAAAAATTTCGAAACGAAAAACAAAGGCAAAGGTGATAACATGAGTCTGCCCAGCATATTTAAAGCATTAAGTGATTCTGTCCGGCGGGATATTTTACTCAAATTAAAACAAAAACGGAAGATGTCCGCCGGAGAGATTGCGGCGGAGTTTGATTTGTCGAATGCGACGATTTCATATCATCTGTCTGTGCTGAAAAAAGCAGACCTGATTTTTGAGACGCGGTATCAAAAATACATCTATTATGAAATCAATACATCTGTATTTGAAGATGCAGTGATGTGGCTGATGCAGTTTAAGGAGGATTAGGATGGGGCTGAAAGAGAAACGTACACTGGTTATAACAACGGTTCTTTGTGCCGGATGGTTTGCAGCAGCGGTTATTATGAACCGGGCTGGAGCAGACGGCGGTATGCTGTTTTATGGAATTGCAGTTTTGATCAATGTGATACTGAATCTGGGATTAAGTACAAAAACTGTTACTGTATATGGAGCAAAAAAACTGGTGTTACTTGGTAAATGGATTATGCCGGTTACGGGAGCAGTCTGCCTTTTGATTAACAGTTATTCACAGCAGTTCTGGCAGCAGAATATGGATGAGGCTGTTTATATATATGTAGGAATTCTGTTTGTTGTCAGTGCAAATTATTTTCCTAAAAATCATATAAATCCTTATGCAGGCCTGAAATTTCCATGGCTGTTCCATAAGGAAGAAGGATGGTACAAAACACATAAACTAGGGAGCTATACCTGGCTGCTGTCGGGGGCTGTTATGATGCTGCATCCTTTTCATAAGTTAACAATTGTGACCGTTACGCTGGTTGTTGTTCTGGCCGGCGCTGTTCCGCTTATATATTCACTCACATTCTGCTTTCCTAAAAAGAAAAAAATGGATCAGGAGGGATGATTTATGAAAACTGACGGGAAAGATTTAAAGAAAATGGATACGCATGCTTTCATGCAGACGATGATGCACACTTCTATGAAACACATTTTTGCAGGAACTGTGGTCTGCGCACTGACACTGGTAATTTTTCTGGCTTTTTACAGCAGAATGCCGGAATCGGTGCCGGTTCATTTTGATTCAGCGGGAATTGCCAATTCTTACTGGCCGCGCAATATTGTCGTGTTCGGTGTTCCGGCAGCCTGTGTTATTCTCAATGTGGCCGCGGGGATCTGCTTAAGGAAACGGGAAGAGAAAAAGGCTGGGATGTTTTATGTGCTGCCAGCTGCAGCAGTTCTTGTGACAGCTGTAATGATTTTTTTGGGAGTAAACTAAAACATCCGGCAGGCAAAATTTTTTACCTGTCATTTTGAAGAAATTCGAAATGATATTCGGATACTGATGCAGGATGCAGCAGTTCAATGAAAATCTGAACATCATGGGATGCATTTTATTTCGAAAAATATCGAAATGATAAGACAGAATGCTGGAATGATATTTAAGGAATACTCTTAGGAAAGATTGTTTTATACTGCAGAGAGCAGAAGCAGTGCAGAAATGATAAAGAGGACAGTTCAAACGGTAACGGGAGGCTGCCGCATTAAGAAAAATGATACATGATATAGCTGGCATAAATTGTTTCTGGTACTATAGCCTGTATATGTTTTGCCTGGTGCGGCAGTCTCCTGCATTTTTACAGTCTGTTACTGAATGTATATTTTTGAAACAGTATCTTCTACGCCGTTGATTTGAAGTCTGACATGGATGTTTCCATTTTTGAATTGTTCCAGGGGATATACTAAAGGCCCGGAAAGACTGGTAACATCCATGGACTGTACGGTGTCTTCCTGAACCAGCCATAAAGTCAGCGAAGCACCATCCGGTACTGTTCCGCAGGTAATATCGGCATGCAGCATCTGGCTGTCTGCATTTTGTATGGTCATGTCGTGTTCTTTGATAAATCCGCTGCTGGCTTTTTTGAAATCCAGTTTCCATACGCCGTTTCGGCAGCTTGAAGAGTTCATGCTGATTACACCAAGATTCCATACCTTTTCACTGGAAGCAGCGTCTGTATTGATACCGTTTCCTGAAGCGGCGTTTACAAGAAAACCTGACAGGCATGCGAGCATAAGTACCATGCTGGCTGCACCGGCTAAAATCAATGATAAGTGATGTGTATGCTGTTTTAACATCATAACAGTGTCCTCCTTTTTTGTGACAGATGTTCCGCATGATTCGCAGAAGTTTGCCTTTAATGAAATCCGGTGGCTGCAGGCCGGGCAGGTGCTTTTTATTTCCGGACGGCGGAGAAAATAAACCAGCAGTCCGATGAAAGGCGTTGCGGCAAAGACGATCACTGCCCATAATACCGGGTCGTCGCCCCGCTGTCTGCAGTCATGGTATACCCAGGCTGCAAAGAAAGAGCTGGTACATACGGCAGATATAAGAACGCACATAAGCAGTACTGGAAGCAGCATGGAAAGGCCGCTAAAACCGCCGCTTTTTAGGTAATACAGTCCGAACCGCAGGAAAATCAGCAGTACGCCGGCCAGGACAGCAGTATAAAACAGAATTTTTTTGTCTGTAGAGTGATTCATGCCAGTGCACCTCTTTTCTTAACACGGATTGCAATCTCTTCTTTCAGATTTGTCCTTTTGACGCCTGCTATGGTGAGCACGACACCGGCAAGGCCGGCATAAATGCAGACACCGGCGGCAAAATAAGACAGATACAGGCTGCTTATGAATGTAAGGGCAGCGGCAGCCAGCATAACAAAGACTGCCAGATTTAAAATCATAGGCAGATACCACAGCCGGAATGTGCGTATGGCAGGCTGTGACTGCATAGCGGCTTCCCGCTGGTACAGGGCAGCTTTCAGACTGCGGTTTAATTCCGGGGCAGGCTGGTCAGCCAGTTTCAAAGAAGCCCGGATGACGGCATCTGTTATGTCATCTTTGTCATTAAAGGGGTTTTCATTACGGTTATCTTTCATATCCAGCTTCCTCCATTCTTTTTTGAATTAGTTTTCTACCTTTAAACAATCGGCTTTTCACAGTTCCGGGCGGTTTTTTTATGATGGCTGCGATTTGAGCTATGGAACAGTCAGAAAGGTAAAACAAAATAAGCGGCACCCGTATTTTTTCCGGGAGTGTCTGAATGACTGCATCCACCTGTGCGATCAGTTCTTTTTGGAAAAAGTCTTCTTCTACATTTTCATCTGCATACAGTACGGACTGTATTTCATCGTCCAGTCTGCTGCAGGGGGCAATCAGACTGCGGCGGGCCTGTTTTCTTTTATCGCTTTTCCAAAGGCTGTGTGCGATTGAGAAAAACAGCGCTTTCGGATTCTGTTTCCAGTCAAGTGCCAGATCTGTTTCTAATGCCTTTAAAAAAGTCTGCTGATACAGGTCTTCGGCGTCTGGCCTGTCTGTACACAGTTTCAGGCAGAACCGGTAAATATCTGTACCGAACTCATCCATACATTTTTCTATTTCTCTTGCGTCCAATGTTTCACCTCCATTGCCCGTTCACTTTATATTCGTCATGAATTTTGCGGAAGTTCATTTTTTTTGAAAAATATTTTTGCAATGCGGGAAGCGGCAGGGAGAAGTGTATAGGCTGAGCGGACGCCAGGCGGATGCGTTTAGGTGTATGATTTTTTTATCTGAGCAGTAGTGCGAACAGGCTGTATTTCTGAACAAAACAGATTGAAAATATAATACTGATGTGCTAGAATAAAAAAAGCATTTCGAAAGATTACCTGAAATTACCAGAATAAGATAAATAAATAGCAAAATATCAGGACACAGCGCAGCAGAATTATGCAGCGTAGAGCCTGTAAATAAAAGGAGAAATCTGACAGATGGAACAGTACAAAAAAGAGTTTATTGAGTTTATGACAGACAGCGATGTATTAAAATTTGGCGAATTTACTTTAAAAAGCGGACGGAAATCGCCGTTTTTTATGAATGCAGGAGGTTATGTAACCGGAAGCCAGCTGATGAAGCTGGGAGAATACTATGCGGCAGCTATTCATGAGCATTACGGAGATGATTTCGATGTATTATTCGGGCCTGCATATAAGGGGATTCCGCTGAGTGTTGCAACGGCGATTGCGTATGCAAAATTATATGGCAGGGAAATCCGTTACTGCTCCAACCGCAAGGAAGAGAAAGACCACGGGGATGCCGGGATACTGCTTGGTTCAAAATTAAAGGACGGGGACCGGGTTGTTATTATTGAAGATGTGACGACTTCCGGCAAATCTATTGAAGAAACGTTTCCGATTTTAATGGCTCAGGGAAAAGTGAAAATTACTGGTCTGATTGTGTCGTTAAACCGTATGGAAAAAGGGCTGGAAGGCAGCAAAAGCGCACTGGAGGAAATCCGGGAAAAGTATGGATTTGAGGCAAATGCAATTGTAACGATGCAGGAAGTAGTGGAGCATCTGTATAATCAGCCATATAAAGGGAAAATAATTATAGATGATACATTAAAGTCTGCAATTGATGCATACTATGAACAGTATGGTGCAAAATAATCTGAGGAATCCGAATTGAACTATAAAAATCATAAAAAAGGATACCGGATGGCGGCATGGCTGCTGTTCGGTCTTTATGTTATCGTAATGGTTTATTTTCTGTTTTTTGCTGAAAGTATGGGAAGGAGCCAGGCAGGGCGGGAGTATCATTATAACCTGGTACCGTTCAAAGAAATTCAGCGGTATCTGATGTATTACCGGATCATCGGGCCTTTTACGGTTTTTCTGAATCTGGGAGGAAATATTCTTGCATTTGTGCCTTTCGGACTGTTTTTTCCGCTTCTTTCCCGCAGAAACAGAGGGTTTTTTAAAGTAACACTGATTAGTTTTGAAGTAAGCCTTATGGTGGAACTGATTCAGCTCGTAACAAGAGTTGGAAGCTGCGATGTGGATGATATGATATTAAATACACTAGGCGGAATGCTGGGACATCTGTGTTTTAGGATTTTATTTATCTGGCATAAAATGGAACTGAAAGGGGCCGCGAATGAGGAGAAGAGCACGGGCTGATAAACACTATAAATTTACCAAGAAAAAGCATTCTGCACCAGGGACAGCGGCTTGTATCCTTTCGTTTGCACCGCTTGTGATGTTTGGATATGCAGTCTGGCTGTCTTATTCTGAGGGCGGACAGGCACCGGAAAAAACCGGATGCATCGGGATTGCAGCAGTCTTAGCAGCCTGCATAACGCTCAAGGTATCGATACAGGAAGCACGAAAGGAAAATGTAATTAAAAGAGTGCCGGTGACAGGAGCTGTCATGTCTGTGCTGATGCTGGCAGGATGGACGGCTGTTTATGTGATCGGCTGGATTGGGATCTGAACTCAAAAATAAAATTCTTAATTAAATCAGGATGGAAGAAATAATGGGTTATCAGGAAATTTATAAAGAGGACAACGAGTATGCAGCGGAGCGTTTCGGACTTGTAAAAGAACGGATCAGCCAGGCAGCCGGACAGCCGGAAACAAAGGAACCGTTTGCAGATTATTTTAAGAAAACAGCACAGTTTATCCTGCTTACGGCAAAGGTTCTAAAGATGTATCAGGACGGAGCGTTAGAGCACCGGTCTATGGATGAGTGTGTGAAGTTAAACAGGCAGCTGTATGAAGATATTCTGCCATCAAATGAAACAGAAACAGATGCCGGAGGATATGCATGCAGTTATGCAAATCCTGCTTATGCAGTCCATAGGCTCGGGGAAGAGTTTGGAGGAGCATTATGTTTTCTGTATACAGAATGCAGGGCGCTTATAGCTTATGCATTTGAGGGCCGGACTGCGGATATGACAATTCTGATGGAGCTGTTTGTAGAGATTTATACCTGTTTTTGTGATAAGGACGGTACAAACGGAGAAGAAATCCGCAAGATTCTGTACTGGCATTTTCATGATTACAGCGAAATCATGGTTACACAGACTGTCCGTGAAGGAATTGACCCGCAGCTTGACTTTTTTACAGGGATTGTAATGCATGCGGATTTAAATGATCTGACTTATCTGTACCGGTATGGAGAGTATATTTCTGAAAACGAGATACGTACGGCACAGTATCTGCTGTCGCTGCCGGAAGATCAGATTCAGGCGATGGCCGATACCTTTACCGAAGGATACCGCATCGGTTTTGAGGTGACAAATAAGGATTTATCAAAGAAAAAGACAGCCAGCATCCATTATGCTGTCGGGTTTGAACGGGTCATCCGCAAATCAATAGAAAATTTTGCAAAAATGGGACTTTCAACGGTGGTTTTCAGAGATGCGGTCTCTTCCATGGGCAGCCGCGGACGTGGAAAGCGGGGCTGCTTTTCTCTGGCGGCAAACCGTCAGTTTGATTATGACCATAGAAATGACAATGCATTTTATCTGGATAAGGCATTTGTAGAACGAAGGCTGGAAGTGCTTAGGGATGCTTATGAGACATATAAAGACCTGGCTGCAGTCTATGCAGGACCGGCGGTCTTAGAGGTATTTGGAGAGGAGCCTTTTGCACCGGTACAGAAGAAAGAAGCTGCCGGCTATGATGAGAAACAGCAGCAGCTGACGGTATATTATGCAAACCAGTCCGGGCAGATTACCAATCAGTATATCAAGGGCGAGGAACGCAGCTTTACGATTATTGCATATCCCGCTGCGGTCATCGGGCCGGATTACGAAAAGATATTTGCACAGACAGTGAAATTAAATACGCTGGATTACATGCTTTACCGCAATATGCAGCAGCGCCTGATTGACGTACTGGACCAGGCACAGCGTGTGCACATCACAGGAAAGGGTGCTAACCGCACAGATCTGTATGTATCGATCTGGCAGCTGGAGCAGCCGGATCGGCAGACGGCATTTGAAAACTGTGTGGCAGATGTAAATATTCCAGTCGGAGAAGTTTTTACGTCGCCTGTTTTAAAAGGTACTTCGGGCGTTCTGCATGTGACCGGCGTGTACCTGAATGAGCTTTATTATAAAGATCTGGAACTTGTTTTTACCGACGGAATGGTGACGGATTATACATGTGCCAATTTTGCAGATGAAGCACAAAACAGACGGTATGTCCGCGAAAATGTACTGATGCAGCATGATACGCTGCCAATGGGAGAGTTTGCCATTGGGACAAATACGACGGCTTACCGCATGGCGAGGGATTTCCGGATTGCTGATAAGCTGCCGATACTGATTGCAGAAAAAACCGGTCCTCATTTTGCAGTGGGAGATACGTGTTATTCGCATGCGGAAGATACGGAAGTCTATAATCCGGACGGGAAAGAAATTATGCCAAAGGATAATGAGCTGACAAGGATACGCACACAGGATGCGTCGAAGGCTTACTTTAACTGTCATACAGATATTACCATTCCTTATGATGAGCTGGATGCGATTACAGCAATTCTGCCAGACGGTCAGGAAAACGATGTCATCCGCGACGGGAAATTTGTAGTGCCAGGTACGGAAGAACTGAATAAACCGCTGGAAAGCTGATAGAAGAAACGATCTAAAACGGATAGAAAAATGGCCGAAAACAAAAAAGCAGCTGATAGAACAAGAAATGGCCGAAAACAAAAAAGTAATTGATAGGACAAGAAATGGCCGAAAACAAAAAAGTAATTGATAGAACAAGAAATGGCCGAAAACAAAAAGTAATTGATAAAAAGAGAAATGCTTGAAAACGAATGATAAAAAGTAATTGTGAGAAAACAAATGATAATTAAAGAAATAGCAGAAAACGAATGATAAAAAAGAAACGATAGAAAAGTAATGAAAGATAAGAAATGATAAGAAAGAAACGAGGGAAACAGAATGGCTAAAGTAGGAATTGTAATGGGTTCGGATTCAGATATGCCGGTTATGACAAAGGCAGCGGATGTACTCCGCCAGCTGGGGATTGATTTTGAGATGAAAATTATTTCTGCACACCGTGAGCCGGATGTGTTTTTTGAATATGCAAAAACAGCAGAAGAAAAAGGGTTTAAAGTGATTATTGCCGGTGCCGGAATGGCGGCACATCTGCCAGGCATGTGTGCGGCAATTTTTCCTATGCCGGTAATCGGTATACCAATGCATACATCGTCTCTGGGCGGCAGAGATTCCCTGTATTCCATTGTGCAGATGCCGGGCGGCATTCCGGTAGCTACAGTGGCTATTAACGGAGGCTTGAATGCAGGGCTGTTAGCAGCTAAGATTCTGGCAGTATCGGATGAGGCGCTGCTGGGAAGGCTGAAAGATTATTCAAAAGATTTAAAAGAGCAGGTGCAGGCAAAAGATGCAAAGCTGCAGGAATGCGGATATGAAAACTATGGGAAATAAATGCAGCCGGTGCTTCATATGGCTGGATAAAAAGTAACACATGTGCATAAGAAGTATGACAGTGATCTGATTATGCGCATCTGACAATCATATAAAGCAGATGTACTGACCGGAAGAAGGAATGAAGGAAAGAAGAAATCTGAAATCTTATTTGCCGTAGGACAGGCAGATTCTTTTTGGTGCTGTAAATTCCGAAAAAGAATCCCTGTGTTACGGTTTTTTTATAGAAAACTTTCATTGACCATGTGCATCAAAAATGGAAGGAGAGAAAAATGGGAACCACATTAAACGATACGCCAAGTGCAGACCGTACGCATATCGCCTTTTTTGGCAGGATGAACAGCGGCAAATCATCTCTGATGAATGCGCTGACAGGCCAGCAGGTATCTATTGTATCAGAGGCCGGAGGCACGACGACAGACCTTGTGAAAAAGCCGATGGAAATCCATGGGATTGGGCCGTGTGTTTTCATCGACACAGCAGGATTTGACGATGACAGCGAACTTGGTGAAAGCCGCATCGAAAAAGCAAAACTCGCAGTCTGGCAGGCAGACCTGGCAGTCATAATTTTCGATGCCGCAAAGCCTGTGCCGGAAAAATTTGATTTAGAAAAACAGTGGTATGATTTGCTGCAGAAAAACAATACGCCAGTCATATTTGCAGTCAGCAAAACAGATTTAGCTGCAGAAACCGGAAATCTGGAAAAACTGACGGATAAAATCCGCAAGGAATTTCAAAAGGAGCCGCTTCCTGTCAGCGCTCACACAAAAGAGGGCCTGGAGCTGTTAAAGCAGGAGCTGGTTCGCGCGGCGCAGTCTAATCAGGAAGAACAAAGATTTATTACAGGCAGTCTGGTAAAAGAAGGCGACACCGTGCTGCTCGTAATGCCGCAGGATACCCAGGCACCGAAAGGACGTCTGATTCTTCCGCAGGTACAGACACTGCGGGAACTGCTGGATAAAAAATGCATAACCATATGCGTTACGCCAGAACAGATGGAGCAGTCGCTGGCAGCTTTAAAACAGCCCCCGGCGCTTATCATTACAGATTCACAGGTGTTTCAGACAGTTTATGAAAAAAAACCGCCACAAAGCAGGCTGACATCGTTTTCTGTACTGTTTGCTGTATACAAAGGAGATATCGGTTATTTTGTAAAAGGCGCTCTGGCAATTGAAAATCTGACGCAGAAAGATAAAGTGCTGATTGCAGAATGCTGTACGCATGCGCCGCTGGACGAAGATATCGGACGTGTGAAACTGCCGCGTCTTCTGCGAAAAAAAATAGGCCCCGGACTGACAGCAGATATCGTATCCGGTGCAGATTTTCCAAAAGATTTGTCAGAATACAGGCTGGTCATTCAGTGCGGGGCGTGTATGTTTAACCGGAAATATGTTATGGCGAGGGTGCGTGCTGCAAAAGAGCAGAATATACCGATGACCAACTACGGGGTTGCGATTGCATATCTGAACGGGATACTGAATAAGATTGAGCTGCAGGGGATGTGAGCATCTGATTCGAGGGGGGAAGGGGATAGATTGATAGACTGCGCGGACGCCGGGCGGAGAAACTTTTTCCTTTTTCTGTGACTCTGGAGAACAGTTAGAAATT
>CAJTVR010000118.1 GCA_910580075.1 uncultured Eubacterium sp.
ATTAAGAATTTCTAACTGTTCTCCAGAGTCACAGAAAAAGGAAAAAGTTTCTCCGTCCGGCGTCCGGCTAATCCACCCGTCCCGCTCTGTCTATTTTATGAAAAAATAATGAAACTTCTTGCAGATACCAGCCATTTGCACTATAATAAACCAGTGCATACAGCAGAATTATAAATAAAGAAAATTCAGGAGGCAGTTTGTTTTATGAGATTAAAAAAATTAGCGGCAGTTATGCTTACCGCAGTAGTATTTTCGTCCTTCAGCGCAGGATGCGGAAATGCAGTTAATATAGATGCAGCAGCAGCTACGCTGGATGGAAAAGATATTTCAATGGGCGTTGCGAACTTTATAGCACAGTGCCAGGCAGTGCAGATGGATTCTTATTTACTGGCCTATTATGGGGAAGATATGTGGGATTCAGATTCCGGTGACGGTACGACAATGACAGAGTCTGTAAAGAAAACTGTCATGGACAATCTGTGGGAATATTATCTGATGGATGCACATGCTGCAGATTACGGTGTTGAAATTACAGAGGAAGAAAAAGCCGCTATTACAGCAGCAGCTACACAGTTTATGGCTGATAACAGTACAGAGGCAGTCAGTAAGATGAATGCCACACAGGAAAATGTCGAAGAAATGCTCCGGCTGTACAAAGTTCAGTATAAAATGCGTGCCAAAATTGAGGAAGAAATTGATACAAATGTTTCAGATGAGGAATGCGCCCAGAAAACATTTAGTTATGTAAGATTTAGTAAATCAGACGCTTCTTCTGAATCTGATACATCGGCAGATGATACAGAAAAAAAAGATCCGAAGGCAGAAGCGGAAGAATTCTTAAAAAATGCAGCAGAAAATATGGAATCAGCTGCAGAAACGGGCGGGTACTCTGTGCTGAAATGCTCGTATGGTGCTGGCGACCTGAAAGAAGATGATAATACAACGAGTATGGATACAAAAGTGCTTAAAGCTGCGGACAAGCTCAAAGACGGACAGGCAGCTGATGCTGTGATAGAAACAGACAGTGATTACTATGTGATCCGCATGGATTCTACAGATGATAAAGAAGCAGCAGAAAATAAAAAATCTTCGATTCTTTCACAGCGCCGGAATGATAAATATGACGAAGTGCTGCAGGAGTTTAAGGATGCCAGCAAATGGACAGTGAATGAAAAAGAATGGAAAAAAGTAAACTTTGATGAACTGTATACAATAAAAGCTCCAGAAGAGAATACAACAGCAGACGATGGAGCAGAAGCGCCGGCAGAAGATACAGCAGCAGACAGCGGAGCGGAAACACCGGCAGAAGATACAGCAGCAGACAGCGGAGCAGAAAATACGGCGCCAGACAGCGGGGCAGAAACGCCAGCAGATGGCGGAGCAGAAACACCGGCAGAAGATACAGCAGCAGACGGCGGAACGGAAACACCGGCGGAAGGCTGACAGATTCTGTCTGAGCTGGAAATAAATGAGTGCTGGAAGGCAAAGCAGCCAGAGCGTGAGTCAGGAATAAGTGAAAGCCAGAAAGCGCAGCAGCCAGGCCAGAGCGTGTCAGCGGGCAGCGATGGAAAACAGAGCAGCCAGAGCGTGGTCAGGAATAAGCGAAAGCCAGAAAGCGCAGCAGCCAGGCCAGAGCGTGTCAGCGGCAGAATGCAGAGCAGTCCGTTCTTTAGCCGGGATTGCCTGCCTAAAGGCACAGGCAGCCAGTTCCGGCGCAATTCAGTGTCAGTATGCATTGAAAATCCGCTTAGGTGAAACAGTGGCACAACTCAGCCAGGATTTTGACAAATACGAAACTGCGCCAGGTCTGTTTTAGCAAAACAGCATCGAGGAATGCAGCTGTAACTTTAATGAAAGGCACAGCAGAGTCTGTGGCTGTACCGGACAGGCATTTGGAAAGAAGCAGGAGGAAAAGGCCGTTGCTGCAGTCTTTTCCAGCAAGCGTTTTATTTTCTAAGCGGAATGAGCGAATAAAAAAGCAGCTAAGACAGATACTGTATCTACAGTGCTGTCTTTCTTTGTGGATACGAGGGATTAGTTATGAAAAAAATATTGTACTTTTTAAAAGACTATAAAAAAGAAAGTATTCTGGCACCTCTGTTCAAGATGCTGGAAGCTATTTTCGAATTAATCATCCCATTGGTTATGGCGGCAATTATTGACACGGGAATTGCCGGAAATGATAAAAATTATGTCATTCGGATGTGCATGGTCATGACCGGACTTGGTATCATCGGGCTTGCATGTTCTATCACAGCACAGTTTTTTGCCGCAAAAGCGGCAGTCGGCATGGCTTCGAGACTGCGCCATGCAGTGTTTTCCCATATTCAGAACCTTTCTTTTTCAACAATAGACCAGATTGGAACATCTACGCTGATTACGCGTATGACCAGCGATATCAATCAGGTTCAGTCCGGAATTAACCTGTTTTTAAGACTGTTTTTAAGATCCCCGTTTATCGTATTCGGGGCAATGATCATGGCTTTTACTGTAGATGTAAAGGCAGCGCTTATTTTTGCTGTTACAATACCGCTGCTTTCGCTGGTAGTATTTGGCGTGATGCTTGTCAGCATTCCACTGTATAAAAAGGTACAGAACGGACTGGATGAAGTGCTGACGCTAGTGAGGGAAAACCTGACAGGTGTCCGGGTGATCCGTGCCTTTCACAAAGAAGAAGAAGAAATCAGCAGTTTTAAACGTAAAAATCAAATGCTGAATGAACATCAGCAGTATGTTGGAAAAATATCAGCACTTACAAATCCGGTCACATATATAATTATTAATGCGGCAACACTCGTTCTGATCTGGACGGGCGCGGTGCGCGTAGATACGGGTTATATTACCCAGGGTGAAGTAGTTGCTCTGGTAAATTATATGTCTCAGATTCTTGTGGAGCTTATTAAACTGGCGAATCTGATTGTAAGCGTGACAAAAGCGATAGCCTGTGGAAAGCGTGTAGCAGACATTCTGGATGCAGAAAAAGGACTGCCGTATTTTGATTTGACAATTGATGAAAAAACGGATAAAATTAAATCAGAACAGAATATTCCGAAGGTTGCGTTTCGCGGTGTGAGCATGTCATATCACGGTTCAGGCGAATATGCAGTGAAAGAAATCGATTTTCAGGCGGGAGCAGGAGAAACGATTGGCATTATCGGCGGCACCGGTTCCGGGAAAAGCACAATAGTGAATCTGATTCCAAGATTTTATGATGTGACAAAAGGAGCGGTTTTGGTAGACGGGAAGGATGTGCGCTCCTATGATATAGCTCAGCTGCGCCAGAAAATCGGTGTAGTTATGCAAAAGGCAGTGCTTTTTAAGGGCACGATCCGGGAAAATCTAAAATGGGGCTGTGCCGATGCGTCTGACGAGCAGTTAAACGAAGCAATTGAAGCCGCACAGGCAATGGACGTAATTCGGTCGAAAGAACTTGGGCTGGATGAGCCGGTGGAACAGGGAGGTAAAAATTTATCCGGAGGCCAGCGGCAGCGCTTAACGATTGCCCGGGCTCTTGTCCGCAGACCGGAAATACTTATTTTGGATGACAGCGCCAGTGCGCTAGACTTTGCGACGGATGCAAAGCTCAGAGCCTCTCTGCGTGAACTGGATTACAATCCGGCCATTTTTATCGTATCGCAGCGGACTTCTTCCGTGCAGTCTGCGGACTGTATTTTAGTGCTGGAGGACGGGGAATTAGCGGGCGCAGGCACGCATGAGCAGCTGTTAAAGACCTGCAGCGTTTATCAGGAAATCTATGCATCCCAGTTTCGGGCAGAGCCAGCGCAGGATACAGCTTCTGGGAAAAGGAGGACGGCAGAATGAAAGAGAAGAATAAGCAGTCACAGACAATCAGAAAAGTGCTGGCATATATCCGTCAGTACCGGATTCTTGTTCTGATGTCACTCCTTTTTGCAGCAGTCACCGTATTTGCAACACTTTATTTTCCAATACTGACTGGCGATGCAGTTGATTTAATTTTAGAAAAAGGCAGAGTAGATTTTAATGGAATTGCAGATATTATAAAAAAAGCAGGCATTCTGGCTGCGGTTACAGCGGCGGCCCAGTGGCTGATGAATGTAATCAATAACCGGATTACATACCAGGTAATCAGGGATATCCGTGAAGAGGCATTCCAGAAAATAGAGATACTTCCATTAAAATATTTAGATGCCCATTCGACGGGAGAAATTGTAAGCCGTGTCATTGCGGACGCGGACCAGTTTGCAGACGGCCTTTTAATGGGATTTACGCAGCTGTTTACCGGTGTGCTGACCATTGCCGGAACTCTCTGCTTTATGCTGTCTATTAATTTTAAAATTACCATTGTGGTAGTTGTTGTGACACCGGTATCCCTTCTGATGGCAGCATTCATTGCAAAAAGCACGTACCAGATGTTTCAAAAGCAGTCTCAGAGCAGAGGAGCCCAGACTGCACTGATAGATGAAATGATTGGGAATCAGAAAGTAGTACAGGCATTTGGCAGGGAACAGGAAGTACTGGGGCAGTTTGACCAGATTAATGAAAACCTCCAAAAGCATTCCCTGAGCGCGATTTTCTTCTCGTCCATTACAAATCCTGCCACGCGGTTTGTAAACAGTCTCGTGTATACAGGAGTGGCCGTGTTTGGAGCTTTAGCAGTCATTAACGGAAGTCTGAGCGTCGGACAGCTGTCCTGTTTTTTGAGTTATGCAAACCAGTATACAAAACCTTTTAATGAAATATCGGGAGTTATTACAGAGCTTCAGAATGCACTTGCCTGTGCAGCGCGTATTTTTGAACTGATCGAAGAAGAACCCCAGGTTCCTGATTCTGAGACAGCGCTTGTCCTGGAACATGCAGACGGCAGCGTGGATCTGGAACATGTCAGCTTTTCTTATGCGCCGCAGCAGAAACTGATCGAAGACTTTAACCTGAAAGTGCTTCCAAGCCAGCGTATCGCAATCGCAGGCCCGACGGGATGCGGCAAAACAACAATGATTAACCTGTTAATGCGGTTTTATGACCCGAATGGCGGGTGCATTAAAGTCAGCGGCACAGATATTAGAAATATTACCCGTAAAAGTCTGAGAGGATCTTATGGAATGGTGCTTCAGGAAACGTGGCTGCGCAGCGGAACGGTCCGTGAAAATATATGTATGGGAAAACCGCAGGCAACGCAGGAAGAAATGATAGAAGCTGCAAAAGCGGCACATGCCCACAGTTTTATCAAGCGTCTGCCAGACGGTTATGAAACGCGTATTACAGAAGACGGGGGCAGCCTTTCCCAGGGACAGAAGCAGCTTTTGTGTATTGCGCGCGTGATGCTCTGCCTGCCGCCGATGCTGATTCTGGATGAGGCAACATCTTCGATTGATACACGTACCGAGATGAAAATACAGAATGCATTTGCATCGATGATGCAGGGACGGACCAGTTTTATCGTAGCGCACCGTCTTTCTACCATTGAAACTGCGGATGTGATTCTTGTTATGCAGGGCGGAAAGATTATTGAGCAGGGCTCGCATAAAGAACTTTTGAAAAAAGAAGGATTTTATGCGGCGCTTTATAACAGTCAGTTTGCCAGATAAATGCATCCGGCAGCGAAGCGAAACCGCTTTTGTGTGCAGGAGGAAGAACCAGCCGCATTTGTGCACAGCTGGAACCATATCCGGTTTCTGGCATAAGATATGATTATGAGAAGTACATTTGAGTTATCGATCATGAGGAAACATCGTAACAGTTGAACAGTTTGCTTAGAGAAAACAATAAAAAAATATATGTTTTTGCTATAATTTTTATACGAGTATTGACAAAAAAGAAAATCAGCTACTATAATTACGTGTTAGTGAGGGTATGTTAGAAAGAGATAGAGCATGACAGATTGAGGTGTGAGATGGAACAGTATTATGTGATTAAGGGTGGTATTCCGCTGGTTGGAGAAGTAGAAATAGGAGGAGCCAAAAATGCAGCGCTGGCAATTCTGGCAGCGGCCATTATGGCTGACGAGACGGTTACAATTGATAATCTTCCCAATGTGCGTGACATTAACGTGCTGTTAGAAGCTATGGCGGAAATTGGAGCAAAGATTGACCGTGTGGATGAACATACCGTAAAAATAAACGGCTCTTTAATCCGGGAGCTGTGTGTGGAATACGAATATATCAAAAAAATACGTGCATCTTATTATCTCTTAGGGGCATTGCTCGGAAAATATAATCATGCAGAAGTAGCGCTGCCTGGCGGCTGTGACATCGGCAGCAGACCGATTGACCTGCATTTAAAAGGATTTCGTGCATTAGGGGCAGATGTGAACATACAGCATGGCCTGATAATTGCGGAGGCCTCGCATTTAAGAGGGACGCATATTTATCTGGATAAAGTATCTGTCGGCGCGACCATTAATATTATGATGGCGGCATCTATGGCTGACGGGAAGACGATTATAGAAAATGCAGCCAAAGAACCGCATGTTGTAGACGTGGCTAACTTCTTAAACAGCATGGGTGCAAAAATCCGCGGTGCCGGGACTGATGTAATACGTATTGTAGGCGTGGAGAAGTTCCATGCTACAGAATACCCGATTATACCGGATCAGATCGAAGCCGGGACATTCATGTTTGCTGCAGCAGCTACAAAAGGTGATGTAACGGTTAAAAATGTCATACCAAAACATTTAGAAGCGACATCAGCAAAACTGATCGAAGTAGGCTGTGAAGTAGAGGAGTTTGACGATGCTGTAAGAGTCGTAGCATCCAAACCGATGCGCCATACACAGGTTACAACGCTTGCATATCCGGGATTTCCTACCGATATGCAGCCTCAGATGTCAGTGCTTTTAGGAATTGCCCAGGGCACAAGCACCGTAACGGAAAGCATATTTGAGAACCGCTTCCGTTACGTAGATGAACTGACCAGAATGGGTGCAAATATTAAAGTGGAAAGCAATATTGCAATTATCAACGGAGTATCCAGCTACATGGGTGCCAGAGTAAGCGCACCGGATTTAAGAGCAGGCGCAGCGCTTGTAATTGCCGGACTTTCAGCAGAAGGAATTACAGTAGTTGATAATATACACTTTATCGAGCGCGGATATGAGCACTTCGAGTATAAACTCGGGGAGCTTGGAGCGCAGATAGAAAAAGTCAGTACAGAAAAAGAAATTCAAAAGTTTACACTAAAAGTAGGATAGAGGCAGCTATTCCTGAAATTTATCCGCAGCCATACGTTCGTCATTTAGAGCAGACTGCACAGCTGCTTCATTCGGAATTTTACAGCAATGCGTTTCCAGCGTCCTGGACTTTAACACAGCAATAAGATAAACCAGGCAGCCATGCTTCGGAGCACGTCTGAAAAATGGAATTCAGGCAGCTGTGCTTCGGAGCACGTCTGAAAAATGAAAACCAGGCATACACATAAAATTCATCCGGCTGGCTGCAACAGCAGCGTCCTGCTATAGAATCGCACTGCACAGCAGGCAGCCGTACAGACATATATAAATCCAGCCAGTACCAGCCGGGA
This sequence comes from uncultured Eubacterium sp., assembly GCA_910580075.1. Taxonomy (GTDB): domain Bacteria; phylum Bacillota; class Clostridia; order Lachnospirales; family Lachnospiraceae; genus Eubacterium_J. Next base: position 7,498 of record CAJTVR010000118.1, read on the forward strand.
AGAGAAATTTTTTCCTGTTTTTGTGACTCCGGAGAACAGTTAGAAATTCTTAATTTTCTGCTTTGTACCCAGGATTTGGGGCATTCTGTCTGCCGCTGCAGAAAACCTGGAAGCCCCAAAAGGAGCCTGCTGGATTTACTGAGCCGCTGCCATGCCTCACCTTTGATGGCGTAGCAGAAAAATGTCTGGCAAACATCCGCCGGAATAATTTGTAGTTAGTAAACCCGTGCCTTTCTAATATAACTGAGATTTTATCATCTGTTGAAAGCAGGTCCCGGTAGATATAGGACAGCTTCAGTTCATTGTGATATTCTAAAAACGTGACTCCCATACTTTTTTGAAAAAACGGCAGAAGTAACGGGGCTGCAGGGCAGCTACTCCGGCGATTTCCTCTATCGAAATCGGCTGATTGTAATGTCTGGACGTATAATCCAGGACAGGCTCTAATCGTTTCAGGGCTTTATTTTTTCTGGTCACATCCGCATGCAGCACCTGGACACTGAAATTATGGTAAATCTGGAAGATGATTTCAAAAAGCAGGCTGTTGAAGCGGAGTATTCCCCCGTCTGGTTTTAAATCATTAATCAGCTGCATTTTTTCCAGTGTCTGTTTCAGCAGATCCAGTTTGGAACGCACTATGGGATCTGTTTCGGGGCCGCTGACCGTAAAAAGCAGCTGGCGCACATTCGGAATATAATTCTCCAGAAAATTTACAGGAATCTGAAAAATAATCGCCTTGTTAGGTGCCGTGCATTTGGCTGCATGGATAATATTTGGATTGACCAGAATGCACTGGCCCGATAGCAGATGATGTATCTGCTGTTCAATCGTAAAAATAAGCTCACCTTCCTGCATGTAAACAATTTCAACTGCATCATGCCAGTGGGGCGGTACATAGCTTCCTGGATCAATGGAAGTTCTAAAATGAACCTGAGTGTTCTCACGGACGGATATAATCTCGTAATTTGAATTATCGTTCTGTCTATACATATATGCACCTCCAGACAGATTTTTTTATCTTATATAAAATTCTTTCAGATTAATGGGGCTGCCGCATTGAGAAAATGCTTCAGGATATAGTTCTTTTAAATCGTTTATGCTTAATGCAGCAGGATTCTTTGTTCTTCTCTCATCCTAACATAGATGAAAGCTGTCTTCAAGATTTCGGAAAATCTCAGCCTCTAAACAGGGAAATTATCGCATGAACAGTGCAAATTCCAAAAGCAGATACAAAGCAGAATAAAAAAGAGAATATTGACCTGTTTATATGTAAATATAAGCACTTATGAAAAAAGAAAACAAATCGTATAATGCTCACATAAGAAATCCGATGCGCATGGGATTCTAAGGAAAAAACGTGGATTGGAAATGAGAAATACTCGGTTCTCTTTTCAATTGCATACTGATTTAAGAGGGAAAGTGAGGGTTAATATGAACCGAAAAGTAAAAACGATTTTGGAGAGATTTTCTTATGGATGCGGAGACTTCGGATGCAATATCATTTATACCGCAATGTCAACCTTTCTGCTTTTTTATTACACGGACTATGCAGGGGTCAATGCCCTGGCGGTCGGCACCATTATGATGTTTTCACGTGTCTTTGACGGTATCAGCGATATTATTATGGGGATTATTGTAGACCGTACCAAGTCACGCTTTGGCAAGGCAAGACCCTGGCTGCTGCGCATGTGCGTTCCGTTTGCCCTGTCCGGAGTGCTGCTGTTTTCCGTTCCGGCCGGCTGGACTTCTGCGGCCAGACTGGTGTATGTATTTATCACCTATAACCTGACTTCCACAGTCATTTATACAGCGATAAATGTTCCATATTCATCTTTAAATGCTCTGATGACCCAGGACCCTTATGAACGTTCTGTTCTCAGCATCTTCCGCAATCTGCTGGCAACAGCGGGTACGCTGACGATCAATATGGTAACGCTGCCGCTGGTGGAATTTTTTGGAGATAATGGCGCTGCATGGACAAAGACATTCTGCATTCTTGGTTTACTGGCTATCGCCGCTTTTCTGATTAATTTCTTTGGGACCACGGAGCGGGTTAAGGCAGTCGGAGCGGAAAATGGCAAAGCACAGGATGTTCCGGTCAGGGAGGGCATTCTGGCACTGTTTAAAAATAAATACTGGATTATGATGACCTGTGTACTGGCGCTGTTTTTCCTGAATTATTCAGTAAATGGAGGCACCACCGTATTTTATGCAAAAGACATTCTGGGCGACCGGGATCTGGTATCCACTATTAATGGTATCTTTAACATTGTTCAGATTGCCGGTATGTTTTTCATTGCCATGCTGGTCAAAAAGCTGGGAAAAAGAAATGTATTTGCTATGGGGCTGGTTTAAATACAATTGGCATGCTTCTTTTGAACTTTTTTGGAAATACGATGATTATGATTGTGATCTCCAGCATTATCCGCGGGGTTGGAAATGCCTGCGGCGGAGCAACTATGTGGGCTATGGTTTCTGATACAATTGATTACGGCGAATGGAAAACAGGCTGCCGTACAGAGGGACTGGTCAACAGTGCGTGCAGTTTTGGATATAAAATCGGTAATGGCGCAGGTTCTGCGCTCCTGGGGCTGATTCTGGATATCGGAGGCTATAAAGGGGAGGCAGCAGTACAGACTGCTTCTGCTCTGACCTCGATCCGTATTTGTTTTGTTTGGATTCCGGCTGCTATTTATATAATCTGTCTGGTTATTATGATGTTCTGGCATCTGGACCAGGAATTTGACGGAATTATAGCTGACCTGAATGCCCGTGCAGGCAGATCCGATATAAACAGTCAGGAACCAAAAACAATAGAATGATTATAAATTGGAAGGAGAAAACAAATGATTCACAATCCTATTATACCGGGTTTCAATCCAGACCCCTGTATCTGCCGCAAAGGCGGTGATTTCTATATAGCTGTATCCTCTTTTGAATGGTTTCCCGGCATCCCGATTTATCATTCCAGGGATATGAAAAACTGGGAGCTGTACTCCCATGCCCTGCAGGATGCACAAAACCCCGATCTGAAAAAACTGCCGTCCGCGAAAGGAATCTGGGCACCATGTCTTACATACTGCGGGGATGAAGATCTGTTTTATGTAGTATATGGCGTGATGAATTCTATGAATGCACGTTATTTTGATGTGGACAATTATCTGATTACAGCTAAAGATTTAAAAGGGCCATGGAGCGAACCGGTCTATCTTCATTCCACAGGCTTTGACGCTTCTTTATTCCATGATGACGATGGCAGGAAATATGTAGTGGCCCTGGAGTGGGAAACACGGACAGAATATGAAAAACCGGGGCCTATTATTATTATGGAGTATGACCCGAAAGAGAAAAAAGTGCTGGGGATGCCAGAACGGTTCTGGCGCGGCGGTACTGACAGGGGCTGCATTGAGGCACCTCATCTGACAAAACACGGGGATTATTATTACATTATGTGCGCAGAAGGCGGAACGGGTTATTATCACAGTGTAACCATGGGGCGTTCCAAAAATATCTGGGGCCCTTATGAACCGGACCCATGCAATCCAATCCTGACCTCCTGTCCCGGGGAAGTCAATGAGCGCGGAGACTGGGATCATTTGAAGCCGCGTTATTATAATCCTGACAGCAGGCTTCAGAAATCCGGCCATGCCAGTTATGTAGAACTGCCAAATGGTGAAGTCTGGATGGTTCACCTGGCATCCCGGCCTTTTGTACCGGAGCTTCGCTGTACGCTGGGACGCGAGACGGCTATCCAGCGGATGAAATGGACCGAAGACGGGTGGCTTCGGATGGAAAATGGCGGAAATCTGGCAGAAGAATTTGTCCGTCCCAGCACATTGCCGGAAACTTTCATGCCGCAGCTGCCTGCCCGGGATGATTTTGATTCTGCGAAACTTCACATCGGTTATTATGCACCCCGTATTGACCCGGAAACCTTTGTGGATTTAACCTCCCGCCCTGCGGGGACCGTATGATGCACAGCCACACAGCTGATTTTGATTTTTTCGATTACCAGGCGGACGATCAGTCAGACATCGAATAAACGGCTGCTGCGCTATAGTGCAGACCGAGACAGGTTTTATTAAAATGTAGGTAACTGTTCAGGACACCCATTATCCAAAGATGAAATCTGGATTTCCTGAAAT
>CAJTVR010000119.1:0-2431 GCA_910580075.1 uncultured Eubacterium sp.
TCTGTTTTTCACAAAAAGTCACATGGACTCTATCAGGGGTTCTGAATAGTTACGAGAAAATTAAAGAAGAAAGCCGTCATGCAGCAGCGTTAAAAAATTCAGCTGCTTCTATGGTTTTTAATATCATTCAGGTCATACTTACTTTTGCTTACCGAACCATATTCATTCGTTATTTTTCTGTAAGTTATTTAGGAATAAATGGTTTATTTTCCAATATTCTGTCACTGCTGTCATTATCTGAACTTGGAATTACTACACCTATTATTTACAGGCTTTATAAACCAGTGGCAGAAAAAGACTTTGAAAATGCAGGAAAACTGATGTTTTTTTATAGAAGAGTTTACCGGTGTATTTTTGGAATGATAATGGGACTGGGTATCGGGATCTGCCCCTTTATAAGATATTTCATGAAAGACCCGTCACAGATTCCGGGTGATGTGAATTTATATGTGGTATATCTGTTATTTCTGATACAGACAGCATCTACCTATCTGTTTGCTTATAAACAATCGCTGCTGACCGCAGATAAGAAACAGTATATTTCAACCTGTTTTAACATTGTTTTTACAATTGTCAGATACACGGTTCAGATGGTATTGGCAGCAAAAACACATAATTATGTATGGATACTGTTAGCTGGAATAGTGATTAATATTTTTTCGAATATTTCAGTAAGCTTATATACTGCAAAAAAATATAGGGAAATATTTGCAGGGAATTGTAATATTGATAAAGAAATCAAAAGACAGATCTATGAAGATTCAGGCAAGACACTTATGCACCGTGTGGGATATAAGATACTGACTGCAACGGATAATATTGTAATATCTAAGACAGACGGAATTATTCAGACAGGCATGTATTCAAACTATACCATGATAACCAGTTATTTGTCTGCATTTATAGCTGAATTTTTAGGCAGCTATTCAGGAATCATTGGAAACATGATTGCGCAGGATCATAAAGAGCATGTACATGATATATTTAAAAGACTAAATTTCCTAAGTCTTTGGATTAATGCGACAGCAACAGTGATACTGTTTTCTTATTTTAATATTTTTATGGAATTGTGGATTGGCAGGGAATATTGTTTTGGGAATTTCACAGTTATTCTATTATGCATTTATTTTTTTCTAACAAATTTAAGGCTGATACCAAATATATTTATAGGTGTAAGCCCGTTGTTTACGAAAGATGTATTAAGGCCTTTTATACAGGCTGTAATTAATTTAATGCTTTCTATTGTACTATCCATGCAAATAGGAATTGATGGGGTAATTACTGGCAGTATAGTATGCGTGACTGTTACTGTTTTCTGGAGGGAGCCGTATCTTTTATACAGGTATTTTTTTGGCAGAGACGCGAAAGAGTACTGGTTTCAAGTACTTCTTTTTGTACTTCCTTCTTTTATAGTTATTATTTGTCTGAAACGTTTTTTACAATATTTTATCATTATTAATCTGGCGCAAATGGTGGCAGCAGTGCTTTGTACCTTTCTTTTTATACAGATTCTTTTTGTCATTATCATGCATAAAAGACCAGAATATCAGTATTATAAAACCTGTATTTGTAGTCTGGTGATGAAATCAAAATAAGCGGGGCAGGTGTTTATGCGTAATTTTTCATTTATGTTAAAAACATGTAAAAAAGATTTTATGTATGTAAGACGGCTGCTGGATTCGTTTATAAAATATAATTCCGAGAATATTCACTTGTATTTGGTGACGGAGAAAGAGTCTCTTCAGGAATTAAAAAATATACTTCCACAAACAGAAAATGAAGATATCACAGTATTGTCAGATCATCTGTTTTACAGGTATTTTTCTCAGCAGTCAATCGGGGAGCTTTCTGCTGGATATATAAATCAGGAGATCGTAAAACTGGCTTTTCACAAGTTAGGATTATCGGCAAATTATCTGGCGCTGGATTCGGATGCTTTTTTTATTCGCAGCTTTTATTATAAAGATTTTATGTATAATGAATATGAACCATATACGGTGCTTTATGAAGAAAGTCCGTTTTATTGCGATCCACAGTATTATAAAAATTTTTCTATCAAGAAAAAAGAATGGTTAAAAAATATCTGTAAGGTATTGGAGTTTGATGATACAAAAATATGCAGCTGTCATGGTTTTCAGATCATATCGGCAGCAGTAATGGAAAAATTTGAAGAAACAGTATTAAAACAAAATCATTACACTTATGTGGATCTGATGAAAATAGCGCCCTTAGAATTTTCATGGTACAGTATTTTTCTGCAAAAATCCCATGCTGTCAGTATACATCCGTGTGGAGAAATATTTAAAACATTTCATACATCTTATGATCATGCACTATCTCTGGTTAAAAATATTTCAATAGAAGATTATGCAAGAGGATATGTGGGCATTGTAATTAATTCTAATATTTCCTCAAACTATTTATGTGAGTA
>CAJTVR010000119.1:2520-11636 GCA_910580075.1 uncultured Eubacterium sp.
AGTAAAATACAATTTTTATTTTATGGTTTCATGAATAAGATTAAGAAAGAAAGGCAGTGAGATGATGATATAGCGATAGATTTCATGGTAAATGATTAAGATTTGGTAATAGATTTTATGAAAAAATGAGAAGGCGGATTGAAATGTTAAATAGAATAATGAACAAAATAGAAAACTGGATTTATTTTAGAAAACTGAGTTTAAGATTAAGATATCGGGGGGGGGGTATTTAGAGCAGCAAGCGATGGGCGGGATATGGATGAGTATTATTACTGGATTAGAGACTGGAGCAGACTTAAAGTAAATAATATTGTTGAAATCGGTGCAAATTACGGTCAGGATTCTGAGCGGCTTAGGACTTTGTTTGGATTAAAAAAGGAAGATATTTATATTTTTGAAGCACATCCCCAGATTGCGAAAAAAGCCAGGAAGATCTTTGGTTTTCATACTTATCAGAATGCAGTTTATAACGAAGAAAAAAGGATTACTTTACATGGAGTTGATGAATTCTGTGAAAACAGCGGCATTTCAACTGTCATGCATTCAGATCATCTGCATCATATATTAACAAAGGAATTCCAGGTAAAGGCAATAAGAATGGATACATGGATGCAGAACAGTCATCTGGATTCTATTGATTTTTGCAAAATTGACGCGGAAGGAGCAAATTATGAGGTACTGCAAGGCTTTGGCGAGAAACTGCATAAGATCAATGCAATTCAAATAGAAGCAGAACATGAGGCAGATTACGATGGAGAGCATCTTTGGGATGAAATATCCAATCTGCTGGAAGAATCCGGATTTGTATTAGTCCTGTTTCGCCGTCATACAATCCAGTCTGATTCTTTGTGGATTCGCAAAGAATTTCTATATAAACCAGGAGAATGGAAGAAATATCGATGACGGGTGTTATTAGATATAGCGGAGTAGTAAAACAATGATGGATAAAGAATGTGACAATATAAGATACAGGTATAATTTTAGTGAGAACTGGAGCCAGGTTGAACCAGATTTGATTTACAACCGGTTCGACCTGATCTGTAAATCCGGGGGGGGGGTATTTGCTTTGCACAGATGATAGTAATTCTAAATATATTCCGGTTTCTGTTGAAGGCAGAGAGAGTATTATTGGATGCTGGGGGATGGTTCTTTCTGATCATGAGATTGAGCAGCTGGCAGCATTTATATTTAAACATTTTCACGTAGAAGACGTATTAGTCAGGTGTGCTGTGCCAAAAGGCCGGACAAAATATGCAAAAAGAAATGACTATGTAATTGTTCTTCCCAAAACAAAGGATGAATTAGACAAAAGACTCAGCTCTAAGGGACGCTACAATATCAGGAGAACAAAAAGGATAATAGAAGAGACATTTGGAGATTTTAAATTATGCGAATATACCGCACAGGATGAGAAAGCCGGAGAAATCATAAATAAATACTTTGAACTGAAAAAAGTCACACATCATACGGATTATCATTTATCACCTGAAAAATATGCAGAACAATTTTATGTTTCACATATTTATACATTGGAAGTGTGTAAAAGCACAGAAATATTAGCTGTATTAATGACTTGTGAGCAATGTGAAAATGTATATCTTGAAAATCTCACGTATGATATAAAATATGCAAGACTATCTCCAGGATTCATTGCATATGATCTTCTTTTAAAAAGGCTGGCTGGCAAGGGAAAAAAGGCAGTTTTTTTAGGGGATGGAAACCTGGAATATAAAAAACGTTACGGATCTATAGAAAGAGAAGTAATATACGCAAGGATATATAATCCTAAACTATCTGTCTGGATAAAGCAAAGATATTTAAATATAAAATATCATGTTTTTTCTAAACTGCCTGATTGGATAAAAAACTGTTATAGGAATGATAGCAAAGGAAAGGCATACGATCATGAAAATATTATCGGTATTCGGAACAAGACCGGAAGCAGTTAAAATGTGTCCGCTGATTCTGGAAATGAAAAAGCATAAAGAAATAGACTGCAGGGTATGCCTGACCGGCCAGCACAGGGAAATGCTCCGCCAGGTCATGGATGCTTTTGAAATCCGTGAAGACTATAATCTGGATATCATGCAGGAAAGACAGACACTGACTGCTGTCACGATGCGTGTACTGGAAAGAATGGATCCGGTTCTTGTGGATGAAAAACCGGATCTGGTTCTGGTACACGGGGATACCACGACTTCTTTTGCAGCAGCGCTGTCGGCTTTTTACCGGCAGATACCTGTGGGACATGTAGAAGCGGGACTTCGTACAGGAAACATATATTCTCCGTTTCCTGAAGAGATGAACCGCCTGCTGACAGGCCGGATTGCTTCGTACCATTTTGCGCCGTCTGTGAAAAACAGGGAAAATCTGCTAAGGGAGCACGCGGGCGGACATATTTTTGTTACTGGAAATACAGTAATTGATGCATTTAAGACGACGGTAAAAAACAGTTACATATTTCATAATCCGGTCTTACGTACAATTGATTATTCAAAATGCAGGGCCGTATTAGTGACTGCCCACAGAAGAGAAAATACAGGCCTTCCCCTGGAGCAGATCTGCCGTGCCGTGAAACGTCTGGCAGAAAGATACAGCGATGCCGAGATCATTTATCCGGTTCATCCCAGTCCGGCTGTGCAGGAAACGGTCTGCCGCATACTGGGCAGCCAGCCTGGAGTGAGACTGTTAAATCCGCTGGATGTCCTGGATATGCATAACCTGATTGCAAGATGTTTTATGGTGCTGACAGATTCCGGAGGTCTGCAGGAAGAAGCGCCTTACTGGGGAAAACCGGTTCTGGTTCTGCGCACAGAAACAGAGCGGCCGGAAGCCGTGGAGGCCGGGACCGTAAAAGTGGCCGGGACCAGGGAAGAGGATATTGTCAGGCTGGCAGGTGAGCTTTTGGATGATCCAGACCGGTATTCCGGTATGGCAAATGCAGTAAATCCATATGGAGACGGACATGCGAGTGAGCGGATTACAGAGATTATATTAAAACAGATGTTGCTGAATTGAAAGCCTGCGCAATGGATCAGGGATGCCGCCGTTGCCCTAAGGATGACCATATCATAGAGACTGCCGATCCGGATCATCCGATTACGAAGGGGATAGATGCAAAATGGATGAATGTGTTTGATGATCTTTTTACTCAGCTGATAATACATCCGGATGCTAAAATGCATGTATTAGCTTCCATATATGATAATGTTGATTTTTACCGGGTTCCAGGCTTTCCGCCAGCTCACCACCCAGTGGATATTCCAGACGGAGACCTTACCAAAATGCCGGGAGTGAACCAGTATACACCAGTCATCTGGACGAATGAGTATGGAAAAGGACGTGTGTTTGTTACATCGATCGGGCATTGGGAAGCGTTAGACCGTTTTAATTTCATTACCATGCTTGTCCGCGGCTGCGAATGGGCGGCTACGGGTGAAGTTACGCTGGAAAAGCCAGACCGCAGCGGGGATAACCGGTTAAAGCTGTTTCCTTATTATTAAAAAGCATGCCGGGCTGCCATGTCCTGTCTGAAAAGGCGCTCCCCGGCAGACACTGGCCATTCTGGCTGTAAAGTGAGACCCGGTCTATTCCAGGTTTAAATCATTCTTATTCAGTGAGTCACAGACATCCTGGCTGTTATGCCGGCGGTTCATTGCAGAAGGACAGACTGCACGCCATTTTTCCGTAACAGATACAGGCTTTCTTCTGCCAGAATAAAAGGCCTCCCTGATAAATAGATTTTTTTATCATAGAAGGCCTGATATTATTTATAATTTACATACGCTCATCTCTAATTAGAAGTTAGTGGAATAGTCCGGAATCGGCGTAATTCCATGTCACGTCTTCACATGTCACCTCCACATTTTTCCAGAAATTAGTTATCTTTATATGCAGATTTGCGTATAACGGATATTCAGCCAGATCCGGCCGGCCTGGCAGCTCATTTATAGTAATAGGTAATGTGTATTCAACTGTTTCTTTCGTAGTATCTTCTTCATTACGTATTTGACAGACAGCGCCTGGCGTTCCGTCGATTGTTTGCGAATAACCTATCAGATGGTGGTTTCCGATAATATCCGTAATAGGCTGATTATCCAGCCTAAGAATAACGTGAACCCCACACGCAGGAGAGTTAATCGCTGGAATAATCATATTTGTAAGAGCAGCTCCTGAAACAATGCTGGACTCAACTGTTATGGCAGGCATTGCATCAAGCACCGTTATATCTTCCGATACCGTTTTTTCATATGTTTTCGCCCCTGACTTATAGGTTATGACTGCTGTCACGGTCGATTTACCTGCCTTTAAGGCTTTGACAGTGAGTCTTTTATACTCGCTAGTCTGCTCAAGCGTGTTACTATCCGGTTTAATCTGCACAACCGTATTATCAGATGAAGTCCAGACAATCTTTGGTATCTTCAGTCCGTATCCGCTTGGAGCTTCCACGTATAGCTCGTATTCAGAGTCTTTTAGCAGGGGAACTATGAGGCCGCCAGTCAGACCCATATAAAATTTCACATCTTCCGGATTTTCTGCTTCATAGCTATCTGTCACTTCGACTTCCACTATTTCTGCTACTGTAGTCTGGGTTCCATCCGCCAGTGTAACATCTGCAATAAACGTAACTGTCCCTTTGCCTTTCTTCTCACCTCTTACGGAACATGTAGAAGGACCGTAGTTTGAATTAGAAGGATCCGGAATAAAAGCTCTGCCGCTGAATCTCCAGTCCGAGTTCTCAATCTTAGCTCCATTTGACAATTCGGCTTTAATAAGTGAAGTAAATGCTATAGCAATTGATGCTGGCTCTGCTGTCAGTGTGAGCTTCGTGTCTGGCTCTGGCGGCGTATTTCCATCTTCCGTCACCGTAACGATAATTGTTTTTGTCTGGTTTGGCTGGATAATCTCACTGTCTTTTTCAGGCCCGAATACATCTGCCGTAACGCTGATAATGGTTGTCCCGATTCTATTTGCTTTCACTGTCACCGTGTCAGTTCTCATACTTATAACATCAGAATAAGTAATAATTTGCTGACTATCATATGTCCACTCGATGTTCTCAAGCCGTCCCGATCCTTCCGGCGCTACAGATGCGTGTATGGTTTCTTCCTGACCTAACTTCATCGTAAAATTCGTATGATCCAGCGTAATTCCTTCCGTGGTTTCCGGTTTCTGGTCATCGTCTGTGGAATCGGAACCTCCGGACGAAGAACCTCCGGATGAAGAGCCGCCGCTGGATGAGGAACCTCCGGACGAAGAACCTCCGAACGAAGAACTTCCGGATGAGGAGCTGCCTCCGGATGCAGACGGTGCATTTACCGTAATATCCCTGTTGCTGCCTATGGTTACCGTAAACTTGCCGTTTGGCGTATTGACAGTCACATTCTGCCCGGTCTTGTTTTCTACCTTGATTTTGATAGCTCCCAGGCTGCCTGTAATTTTTACAGAACTGCCTTCTGCGCCTTTTTCCAGCACGAGGCTTATACCTGCGCTGCTTTCCAGCGCAATACCGATCGACGATGTAATCTTTGCTGCTGCAGATACTTTTACTGTAATGGCTTCCTTTGCAGTGCCCGACATTGCCAGGTTCATTTCTTTAGAGACAGCTACACTGCCGACTTTTCCGCTGCCATCCACCGCTAAAGATACGTCTGCCTTCTGTGCGTCCAGCGAAACGTCTGATACCGTCCCTTTTACGTCCAGTCTGGTTTTCGCGCTGTCAGCTGCGGCATCCATGGCTACTTTACTAATAGTTCCGCCTTCTGCGACAGCTACTTTGATGTCCGCCTGCGGTGCCGCAAACGACACGTTTCCAGCCTGGCCGTTTACCTTGAGGTCAGCCTTCGTGTTCTTAGCCTTTGCCGCCATGGAAAAACCGTTTACCTTTCCGCTTTTTGCGACGTCCATTTTGATGTCAGCATCCGGTGCGGTAAGCTGTATGTTTCCAATGCTGCCGTCTACGTCCACATCCATTTTCGTGTGCTGTGCATTTTCCGCAACGGATACATTCGTAACGGTGCCTCCCTGTGCGACAGTAACCTTTGCGTCCGCATTCGGCGCAGCAAATGAAACATCATTTACGTTCCCGTTTACTTCCAGTACTGCCTTTGCGTCTGCCTGTGAGAAGGTGATGCTGTTTACTTTAGCACCTGGCTGTACGACAAAGCGTGCAGTTTTCGCAAGCACGTTGAAGATATTGCCGGCTGCATTCTCCAGCCATGTGCTGTCCTTAATCGCAAGGACGGAAATGGACTGGAACGTTCCGTTGTTTACAACGTCCGCATTCGGCGCATCTACAGTCAGGGCGATATCCTTATAATCTGCTTTCGGAATGGTAAAAGTGTCTGCCGCCCCGGTCTACAGGAGCAGCGTCCTGGTTTCCGCATTTTTCAGCGCTTTCTCCAGCTGTGCCTGATTAGATACTGTCACGTCACTCACTGCCTCTGGCGTGTCCGCCGCTGGCTGCTTTACGCGCACTTTGCATGACAGCCATTTGCTTTTGACTGTCTTCTTTCCGTTTTTCGTAACTGTACGCACGACTTTTACCCGGATGGCTGCAGTCCCCTTCTTTTTACCTTTCAGCAGGACATATGTTTTTTTCTTGCCGTAAGGTTTGCATACCTCAGCATTCGTCGTCGTTACTTTTTTGATTTTCCACCCTTGTTTATTGTTCACAAGTTTGAGCTTATAATCCTTTTGCCCGGTCTTTAAGGTTTTTGACTTGACGTTTAGCTCTAACTGTTTTTGTGCAGCCGCCGATGCTGCCAGTACAGGCACGCACGGAGCCATGGCTGTGCTGCATGACAGGATGAAAGCTAAAAGTACTGCAGCTTCCATTTTTATCCGTCTGATTCTCATTGATCTTTCCCTCCTTGTTCGTTGATCTGGCATTCAGCAGTCCAAATTTATTTTACCAAAATCAGGTAACAAAAACAGTATTCTGGTACAAACTGCAGCTTTTTCGGTACAAATGGCAGATTATCTGATACATAACACTTTTTTGTGTAATTCTTGATAAATTATGTGGATTTGAATAAAAATTGGTTACAAACATGGTCTGGTATGTTACTATTAAAAGCAGAAGTTTAGATTGGAAGAAATTTTTAAGGAGGCTGTATATGGCTATTGAATCAATAGATATTCTAAACATTATGGTTTTTAGACGCCAATGGAGAAAAAATAATGGAGACTGTAAGCAGGGAGAAATAAAGGAAGGGGATAAGCTGTCTGATGGATTTCATTTGGATTTTTGCAATGGCATAAATGTTCTGATTGGAGAAAATGGAACGGGAAAAACGACAATTTTAAAAATGATTTATGCAGCAGCTCAGTGGTCTAATGAGAAAACAGACCCTGGTAAAACTAAAAAATTAACTGATTTTTTTTCTCATAATCTGAAAGATACGGGTAAATTAAAGACTGCAGATAAAAAGGAGGATTACTGTTACTATAAAGTATCATATGGGAAACATATTTTTGCGGACAGTCTGTCTCATAAGGCAATTTTCAATTATGACGACTGGTTAGGTTTGAATATACAGTCCGTTTTTATCCCGTCAGCAGAGATGCTTTCTCATTCAAAAGGTTTTTTAGCGATGAACCAAAAATACAGTATGCCATTTGATGGCACGCAGGTTGATATTATAGTAAATGCTTCATTACCGGAAACCAGAGAAATTACTGAGTCATGCAAAACAGTTTTGAATGAAATAAGTAATGTGATTGATGGAACTGTTATACAGGAAGATGATGTATTTTATGTAATAAAAAACGATGGCAGAAAAATTGATTTTTCACTGGAAGCTGAAGGCTTTCGAAAACTAGGTTTATTGTGGAAATTAATAAGGAATGGGCTGTTGGAACAGGGAACAGTTTTGTTATGGGATGAGCCTGAGGCGAATTTAAATCCTGAATTATATCCTCTGGTGGCTAATATATTATTAGAGCTGCAGAAAAATGGAGTGCAGATATTTATTGCCACGCATAGTTATAATTTTGCAAAATATTTGGAAATTAGGAGATTTAAGAAAGAACAGGTTATGTTTCATAATTTGTATAAAGGGAATTCAGATATTCGTGATAGTATCAGTTCTGTTTTTCCAAAAGAAAATAACAGGAAAGATGAAGTATATAGTATTTCTGCCTATAAAATGGAAGATTTGGGACCAAACCATATTATGATGGCAGATCATCAGCTGCTCGATGAAGTGTACAATATGTGAGGATGAAGTATGGAAAATATTTTGACGGATGAAAACGGGGATTATGGCCTGGAGTATACGAATGCGGTCTGGGCATCTGACAGGATGCACCAGGATTATCATGATTCAAAGGTTCCATTAACGGATGCGGATTTCCTGCTTGAAGATACAGCATCAATTATGGTTATCGAATATAAAAATGCAAATACAAGAAAAGCAAGGGATGCGGGCTTTAAAACACCGCCGTTTAATCCTATGGATGATAGGAAATTTGCTTCTATTATCCGAAAATTTTATGATTCCCTTCACTATTTACATTTGCTGGGAAAAAATAAGCCGGTAAAGTATATTTATGTGGTTGAAACAACAAATGGGGATGAAACAATGCGTAAAAGGCTGCGTAATAAAATGAAGACATTACTGCCATTTGAGCTGCAGAAAAAAATAAATACAGGAGTAATGCTTATAGACAGAGTAGATGTTCTTTCATTAGAAGAGTGGAATAAACATGATGAATATGGAAAATATCCTTTTGTTAAAATTGAACAAAAAGATTTTTACTGAAAATGGAAGGCTGATTCAAAACTTTTCTCCATGCGCTATAGAAAAGACAATATCTGCTTTTCTTGATATGAAAAAAATTAAACTTTTGAATGAGATTACATTTAGTCTGGATGGACACGACGAAAATACTAATGATGCTGTGAGAGGTAAAGGAACTTATATAAAATGTGTTGATAATATAAAATATGCTGTTTCAAAAGGATATAGAGTTCAGATTACGTCCTGTGTCCACAAATACAGTTGTGATGATGAATATACGGGAATTGATAATTTGAAAAAATTGATTCGATTTGCGGAAAGGGTGTGTAAAATAAACTGTGTTTATCTTCACAGATTATTCGACACACCTAT
>CAJTVR010000120.1 GCA_910580075.1 uncultured Eubacterium sp.
CTGGCGTTACGGCATGCTTTATGCAGCGGCACTGGCAGGCACCTTTTGGGGCTTCTGTGTTTCCGGCAGCGGCAGGCAGAGAGCCCCAAATCCTGGATATGAAGCAGAAAATTAAGAATTTCTAACAGTTCTACGGAGTCACAGAAAAAGGAAAACGTGTCTCTTCCCAGCGTCCGGCAAATCTATAGACTGTCCGGCATCCGGCCCTTATATTATGTAAGAAAAAAATAAAGAGGCTGCTGTTTTAAGAAAATCCCTCACCAGATATGTAAGCCGGCACGCTTCTATATCCGGTACGCATTTTCCTTTTTACAGCAGCCCCTTTTTCGGCCGGAAGTTATTTTCCGGTCAGTTCAGCAATAAGATTTTCTACTTCTTCGATGCAGGAGCCGCAGACCGTTCCCACATTGTTAATTTCCTGAACGTCTTCAAGTGTTTTTGCGCCGTTATCTACAGCTTCTTTAATCATGCCTCTTGTAATATCGAGGCAGCTGCAGATGATTTCATCTGGATGATCCATTTGTATGAAATCTCCTTTCTTTTTATGTTGTATCCCTGTCAAGTATGTGATAAATAAGAAAAATTATACAAATTCTTTACAGGAAATTTTGAAACTATTGAATTTTGCAGAAATCCGTTTTATAATGTGACGCAGAAAGCAAGATTTGATTTGAGGAGGAAATTATGAAATTACAATTAGAATCAGGATATAGTTTAGCTGAAGGAGGAGTCTGCGCAGCGTCTGGATTTTCGGCAAACGGCTGCCACTGCGGACTGGACCCGAATCCGGATAAAAATGATCTTGGGATGATTTACAGTGAAAAGCTGTGCCATGCGGCAGCTGTTTATACAGAAAATAAAGTAAAAGGCGCTCCGATTCTTGTGACCAAAAAGAATCTGGAAACGACGAATGGAAAAGCAAGAGCAGTGATTGTAAACAGTAAAAATGCAAATACATGCAATGCTGACGGTGAAGAAAAAGCACAGAAAATGTGTGCCCTTGCAGCACAGGAGCTTCATATAGCGCCTGAAGAAGTCATTGTTGCTTCTACAGGTGTAATCGGGCAGACGCTTGCGATCGAGCCGGTTCAAAGCCATATCGCACAGTTAGCAGCCGGTCTTTCGCCTCAGAATCACGAGGAAGCAGCAAAAGCAATTATGACAACGGACACAGTAAAAAAGGAAGTGGCAGTATCGTTTGAACTGAATGGAAAAATCTGCCGTCTGGGCGGCATGGCAAAAGGGAGCGGGATGATTCATCCGAATATGGCTACCACGCTGAATTTTGTTACGACAGATGCAGCTGTTTCAGTGGAAATGCTGCGCAAAGCGCTCAGTGATGTAGTAAAAGTAACTTACAACTGCCTGAGTGTTGACGGGGATACTTCAACAAATGACATGGTGTGCATTATGGCAAACGGGATGGCTGGGAATGAGGAAGTGACAGAAGAAGGCAGTGCATATGAAGTGTTTAAAAAAGCGCTGTATCTGGTACTAATGAATCTGACCAGAATGCTTGCAGCAGACGGGGAAGGTGCGACAAAGCTGTTAGAGTGTGTCTGTACAGGCGCACCGGATTTTCAGACAGCGGTAACAGCAGCAAAGAGTGTGATCGGCTCTGTACTCGTAAAATGTGCCATGTTTGGGGCTGATGCGAACTGCGGACGTATTTTATGCGCGATTGGCTACAGCGGCGCGCAGGTGGATGTGAACAGAATTGATGTGGAGCTGGCTTCTGCAAAAGGGAGCCTTCTGGTATGCCAGAATGGAAACGGGATTGCATTTTCTGAAGAAAAGGCAGCAGAAATACTTTCACAGGATGAGATTCAGATTCGTGTTATGCTCAATCAGGGCGATGCGCAGGCAGCTGCCTGGGGATGTGATATGACATATGATTATATAAAAATTAATGCTGATTATAGAAGCTGATGATAGAAGCTGGTTAAGGAGGCTGTAAAACAGCATAATTTAAAACAGAGCGGTAAAATATATGAGGGGAGCCAGGCTCTGTTTTAACAGGATGCTGCCAGGGGATTTTTACAATAGGGAGAAGGAGGGAGCAGTTATGAGAAGACTGACAGCTTTCGTTTTAAGTGCTGTGTGTATCATCAGCCATACTGGCTGCGGGTCAGGTCAGACTTCGAATGGAGAACCGGGGCCGGAACCGGGACAGGCTGCAGAAGTACAAAAAGATGCGGGGAAACTGGAAAACCAGACGGATACAGAACAGGCATTCGAATGCGGCGCACAGACAGAAAGTGTGTCTGGTACAGGCATGTCTGGAAATGTGTCTGAGGCAGATCCAAAGGCGGATGCATCCGGAGCGGACGCACAGAAAGGCACGGGTACTGGTGCAGCAGACAGCGGCATATCTGCCGGTGGCACACAGATGTATGCAGAAGAAAAGCAGGTAAAAGAGAACGGGCAGTTTATTTCAAATGATCCGGATGATTATGAAATCAGCAGTTATCTGAATACGGTTCCAGTGGTATATATGTCAGAGGAAATCTCGGCACAGTCCATGCTGAATTTATATAAGTCTATCGGCAGCAGGAATTTGGGCCGCAATACCGCAGTGAAAGTATCGTTTCAGGGTGCGGCGGGAAACGGGTGTCTGAAACCGGAACTCATTAAGGACCTGGTACAGTATGTGAACGGAACGATTGTGGACTGCGGTGCAGCATCGGGAAGCCTTGGAACAGGGCTGACAGCCGGGTTTCTGGAAATTGCACAAGTTGACAGGATCGAAGAATACGGAACGCTTGCAATTCCTGTCAGAAACGGAGAGCATCTGGCACAAAACATCGTAGGGACAGGTTTTCAAAACTATGACAGTTTTTTAATTCTTACGCATTTTACCCGGAATGAAATGGCTGGATTTGGGGGATCCATTCATAATATTTCGATTGGAATCAGTGCAAAAGAGGGCAGAAAACGCATACTGGAAGCGGCAGACAGTGCAAAGAGCGGGAGCCGGGATTTTGTTCTTGAGGCAATGGCAGAAGCAGGGCTGTCTGTTGCAGATGCACTGCATGGTAATATTTTGTATATCAATGTGATGAACGGCGATTCCGTAGGATGTGACTGCAGTGATACAGACTATGGGAAAGATATCCACGATATCGGGATTTTTGCGTCAAAAGACCCGGTGGCCTTAGACCAGGCATGTGTGGACTATGTGTATATGACACAGAAGGAAGAGTCATTTGCCGGGCAGTTTGTAGATCAGATCGAAGCGGTTCAGGCAGAGCATATTTTGGAATATGGAGAAGAAATCGGTCTTGGAAACTGTGCATATACGGTTGCTGTAATTGATGATTAAGCCTTATTATAAATTTGCCGGATGCCGGGCGGAGAAACTTTTTCCTTTTTCTGTTCGGAGGCGGAACAGAAAAAGGAAAAAGTTTCTCCGTCCCGGCGTTCGGATAACTCATAATTTTTAGGAAAATTAGTTAAAAATTTCTGACGCAGTGCATAAGCCAGGGATTATAAGGAGCCTGAAATGGATAAAATATGGAATGAAACTATAAGAAAGAAAATATGTCTGGTACTGACAGTATGCTGGATGGCAGTTATATTTGCATTTTCCGCCAGAAATGCAGAGCTGTCCACAGGAGACAGTACGTCTGTCGGTATGATGTTTGGAAAGATGTTTGTACCTGGATTTGATGAAATGGATACAAAAGAGCAGATGGCTTTTGCAGACATGATCGACCACCCTGTCCGGAAAACGGCGCATGCCACAGAGTATGCTGTCTTGGGATTTCTGATAGCCGGAAGCTATGATGACAGGACGAAAAAGCGGTTAAAACTTATACTTGTTCCGCTTCTGACAGGGGCGCTGTATGCGGTATCAGACGAGATTCACCAGCTGTTTGTGCCAGGCAGAAGCTGCCAGATATCAGATATGCTGCTGGACAGCTGCGGCGTACTGGCCGGGACACTGGCGGGAATGCTGATTTTTACATACAAAAGACGCCGCGTGAGCAGAAAACAGTCTGCCTGAATGAGAAACTTCTGTGTTGCGCACTGCTGAAACTGACAGCCTGAAGGAGACATTATGTGTAAAAGAAACGGTTCGATTGACTTTTGGAAATTTATATTCTCGCTTGTTATTATGAGTTTTCATTCGATTTATTTTGCAGGTGATGAAAAATTTCTGTTTTATAATGGCGCAAATATGGTAGAATTTTTCTTTCTCGTATCCGGGTTTCTGATGGCAGAGTCTGTGATGAAACAGGATACACAGGGCACTGCAGTCTGGAAAAGTACATGGCGGTTTTTGTTCCATAAAATAAAAGGCATGTGTCCGGAATATTATGTCGCATGGGCGGTTTCTTTTGTAATAAAAAATGCGGCTGGTGGAATTTTACCGCTGCGGTTAATCGGCAAACATGCCATACTGAGCATATGGGAGCTGTTTTTCTTAAGAATGACAGGATTTAATGACTATAATGCGAACGGTGCCACCTGGTATATTTCGGCTATGCTGTATGTTATGCTCATATTCCTGCCGCTGTTTTTCGTGAATAAAGGATTTTTTCTGCATATACTGGCTCCGATTGGCGCGCTCAGCATACTGGGCAGCCTGTATGCTTCTACAAAAGTGCTGCGCGGAAATACAGACTGGATGGGCTTTTGCTATAAAGGGCTGCTGCGTGCTGCGGGTGTGCTGTGCGTCGGATGCATCTGCTATCTGGCGTGTCAGAAATTAAAAGAACTGCAGTTTACGTGTCTTGCAAAGAGCTTGCTTTCCTTTGTGGAAATCGGAGGATATCTGTTTGCACTGTACTGGACTTTTGGCCATGGATCATCGAAAATGGAGTTTATTATATTAGTGCTGTTTGCGGTATCTGTTACGATTAGTTTCAGTCATCAGGGGATACTCGCGCCTTTATTCGACAACCGGGCATCATACTGGCTTGGCAGGTTCAGTTTTCCGCTGTTTTTGTCTCATCATGCATGGAGCGGAAGAATGAACCGTCTGTTTCCAGGGCATTCGTATTCAGAGCTTTTTGTAAGGTATGCAGTGCTGTCTGTGGCGACAGCTTTCGCGGTTTATTTTATATCGGGAATGGTACGAAAGATATATGCAAAATACCAGGGAACGTTACAGGGACTGTTGTTTGCGCCGCGTTCAAGATAGCGGGAGAAGGCTGTGCAGCCGTTATGCCTTGAAAAGCACTTGATTTTTGCCGTATCCTGGTGTAGAGTATTTCTGTTGAATTTTGATGAAAAAGAAACACACAGACACATGCTTTGCTGTGTAACTGCAGTTTTTATAAAAGGAGAAAAGAGAAATCATGAATAAAGAACCGTTTGTAACAAAAGAGCAGCTGGAGGAAATTGTGAAACAGTTTCCGACGCCGTTCCATTTATATGATGAAAAAGGGATACGTGCAAATGCCCAGGCGGTAAAAGAGGCATTTTCCTGGAATAAAGGATACCGGGAATATTTTGCAGTAAAGGCAGAACCGAATCCGTTTCTGATTCAGATTTTAAAAGAATATGGCTGCGGCTGTGACTGTTCTTCCGAGACAGAGCTGATGCTTTCGGATGCGCTTGGAATCCGCGGGGAACAGATTATGTTTTCTTCTAATAATACGCCGCCGCAGGAATTTGTACTGGCAGACCAGTTAGGCGCGGTCATTAATCTGGACGATATTACGCATATCGAATTTCTTGAACAGACCATTGGAAAGATACCGGAAACAATCAGCTGCCGTTATAATCCGGGCGGGGTATATGAAATCAGCAACGGCATTATGGATAATCCGCAGGATGCCAAATACGGCTTTACAAAAGAACAGCTGTTTGAAGGATACCGGATTTTAAAACAAAAAGGGGCGAAACGTTTCGGACTTCATTCATTTCTGGTGAGCAATACGGTGACCAATGATTATTATCCGGTGCTGGCAAAGACACTGTTTGAGCTGGCTGTGGAAATAAAGGAAAAACTGGGCATTATAATCAGTTTCATTAATTTATCCGGCGGGGTAGGAGTTGCTTACAGGCCAGAGCAGACGCCAAATGATATCCGTGTAATCGGAGAGGGCGTACACAGGGTATTTGACGAGGTGTTAGTGCCGGCAGGACTCGGGGATACTGCCATTTATACAGAGATGGGACGTTTTATGACAGGGCCGTACGGCTGCCTTGTGACAAGAGCGGTGCATGAGAAGCATACATACAAAGATTATATCGGCGTAGATGCGTGTGCAGCCAATCTGATGCGTCCGGCAATGTATGGCGCTTATCATCATATTACGGTTATGGGCAAAGAACATGCACCATGTGACCATAAATATGATGTCGTCGGCTCTCTTTGTGAAAACAATGACAAGTTTGCAACAGACCGCATGCTGCCGGAAATTGAAAAAGGAGATCTTCTGGTCATTCACGATACCGGAGCGCACGGCTTTGCAATGGGGTACAATTACAATGGAAGGCTCTGGTCGGCGGAAGTGCTGCTGCAGGAAGACGGCACTCCAAAGCTCATCCGCAGGGCACAGACACCAAAAGACTATTTTGCGACGTTTGACTGTTTTGATATTATAAAGGATCTCTGCTAAGAGGATCGAAACCGCGCTGTGTGCATGCGGAAAGAGCCAGTGCCGGACTGAGAGGATCGAAACCGTGCTGTGTGCATGCGGAAAGAGCCAGTGCCGGACTGAGAGGATCAGAACCGCGCTGTCTGTATGCAGAAACAGTCAGCGCCGGAATTGCTGTAAGGACAGCCGGGACATCTGCTTCAGATAAAGAGCAGATATCCCGGTTTTTTACTTTCGGGGAGCAATGAGCCGGATGCCCGGCATGCACGGACATTTAAGCGAAAGCTGCGGGGCATTTGTGCTGCATTCTGACTGCAGATGCATGACTGTTAGTCATTTTATTTAAAAATCAGTATCTGCTTATGTCAATTTGACGAATCTCATATGCATTTATGCTGTTTTTCGTCAAATTCCCAGCCCTGTATTCATAACTTTAGAAATTCACCCTATAGCCAAATCATGCATCTTTTGTTATAGTATCATCTATAAAAAGAAACTTTTCGTACATAAAACAAAACTTAACGGCAGATGCGCGGGCATGATAGCCGTTAAAAATACCACTACTAAAATCAGGAGGATTTAAAGAATGTCAAGTGTATCAATGAAAAACATCTGTAAAAAATATCCAAACGGATTCGAAGCTGTTAAGGATTTTAATCTTGAAATCGCAGATCAGGAGTTTATCATTTTCGTAGGACCATCCGGCTGCGGTAAGTCTACGACACTTCGTATGGTAGCAGGTCTTGAAGATATTTCTTCCGGTGATCTTATTATCGACGGCAGACGTGTAAACGATGTAGAGCCGAAGGACAGAGATATTGCAATGGTATTCCAGAACTATGCGTTATATCCGCATATGACTGTTTATGATAACATCGCTTTTGGTCTTAAGATGAGAAAAGTTCCAAAGGATGAAATTGATAAAAAAGTAAAAGAAGCAGCAAAAATCCTTGACCTGGAGCAGCTGTTAGACCGTAAGCCGAAGGCTCTTTCCGGTGGTCAGAGACAGCGTGTGGCAATGGGCCGTGCAATCGTTCGTAATCCAAAGGTATT
The DNA here is from genome assembly GCA_910580075.1 of uncultured Eubacterium sp. Lineage (GTDB taxonomy): Bacteria > Bacillota > Clostridia > Lachnospirales > Lachnospiraceae > Eubacterium_J. The sequence goes on from CAJTVR010000120.1 coordinate 7,605, forward strand.
CCTTATGGATGAGCCGTTATCCAACCTGGATGCAAAGCTGAGGGTTCAGATGAGAACTGAGATTTCTGCACTGCACCACAAATTAAAAGCTACAATTATCTATGTAACACATGACCAGACAGAGGCTATGACACTTGGTACAAGAATCGTTGTATTAAAAGACGGTGTTGTACAGCAGGTAGATTCTCCGCAGAAATTATACAATCAGCCAAACAACTTATTCGTAGCTGGATTTATTGGTTCTCCGCAGATGAATTTTGTAAATGCTACCTGTAAAGTAAGCGGATCTGATGTGACACTGAACTTTGACAAATTCTCTATCGCACTGCCTCCTGCAAAGGCTAAAAAACTGATTGACGGCGGCTACAATAACAAGACAGTTATTATGGGTATCCGTCCGGAAGATATCGGCGATTCTGAATACGAAATGAACAGTTATGCAGCTAAGATTGATTCAAATGTAACAGGCTACGAATTACTTGGTTCCGAAGTTATTCTTTACTACCAGATTGCCGGATCAAACATGAGCGCAAAAGTAGAATCTTCTACTCCGGCACGCCTTGGCGATCATGTAACGCTTGCTTTGAATCCTGAGAAGATTCATGTGTTCGATCATGATACAGAGCTGACAATTACAAACTAAAATCTGAATAAGTAATCTGCATGGTTTACAGCTTTCAGGCTGTGATCAGCAGCTGTAGGAGAAAGGAAGCATACTATGAGCAGTCTGGTATTGGCTTCCTTTCTTTTTTATGATAAGTTAAGGAATTGAAATTAAGGAAATGGAGAACTGCATTTATGAAAAAATTTCAGTCCATTCTCTCTGAAATCATGGAAATTTCGCGGATACCTATGATATTATATGATGCAAACGGAAACTGTACTGTTTCTGCCAGCGAATCGGATCTTTCCCTTACACCGTATGTTTTGGAATTTATCAGTTCGGATGTGGACAGCCAGTCACTTGGGTCTTTTCATTATTTTAAAGTCACCTGTTCGGATACGCTTTTCTTTGTACTGCTTGTATCAAATTTTACGTCAGATTCCTTTACCATCGGACGGCTGGCCGTATGCCAGCTGAAACATCTGCTGGAATCTCAGGAAGATTCTGTAACAAAATCCAGTTTTATACGGAATCTGGTAAATGGTACGCTTTCGGCAGCAGAAATAAACCGCCAGACTAAGAAATTAAAACTCTCTTCAGCTTCCTGGGCTGCTTTTGTTATTGAATGCGAAGAGGGGTTTTCCGATTCTTATGCCGCAGATATGCTGGAACATGCCTTTGCCGGCCATAAAATGGACTTTTTCTGCGAACTGGATGAAACGCATCTGCTGCTGGTTAAAGATATCTCGAATATTTTAAAAGAGTTTAAAACAGCAGGAGAGCCTTCTAAAATCCGCCGGAAAAAAACGATCCTGCCCCCGGATGCAGAACAGATTTCTGCCAGTTTAAAACTTTTTGCCCAGACGCTGGCAGATACGCTGCGTGCGGAAGCCCTTGTACAGACACATATCGGATACAGTACGGTGGCTGACAGCTTTTTACAGCTGGTACGCATTTATCAGGAAGCATCCACGGCACTTAAAATCCGCCGGACATTTTTTACAGAGCGGGATACGATTGCGTATGACAAATTAGGAATCGGCAGGCTGATTGCACAGCTTCCGTCTGACCTGTGCAATGTATTTTTATATGAAGTATTTGGCACGCATATCCCGGATGACCTGGATGAAGAGACACAGAACACGATTCAGAAATTTTATGAAAACAACTTAAATATCTCCGAAACAGCAAGACAGCTGTATTTACACCGGAATACGCTAGTATACAGGCTGGAGCGCCTGGAAAAAATGCTTGGCCTGGATATTCGCAGATTTGAAGACGCCATGACATTTAAGCTGGCTATGATGGTGCTGGCACATGTGCGTGAGTGTAAGCAGAACTGAAAGGGACAACAAAGACCGGGCAAAAATACGGAGGTTTAAAACAAATGTTTGGAAAGGAGCCAGTATGTACCTTATTCCCCAGCTGCAGAGGCTGCATATAGTAAAAGATCAGACTTATACGGTTTCCTATGACCAGAAAATTGTCATTCATCCTTCGACTGGATCAGGCGGAATGACACCAGCCAGGCTGCTGCAGCAGGAACTGCAGGATATGCTTGGTTATGCTCCTGCCATTACTCAGGGCCGCTCCTGTAAGACAGCAGTCCTGCTGGCTCTGGATTCAGAACACAGCGATCCGGACAGCCTGCAGATACATCCGCAGTCTTACAGCTTAAAGATTGCTGCGGACGGTATCCGCATTACTGCGGCTGAAAGATCAGGGCTGCTTTACGGCGTGCAGACACTGCGCCAGATTTTCAGGCAGTGCGGGGGCATCGTTCCATGTCTGGATATTTATGATTATCCGTCCATTCTGTACCGGGGATATTATCTGGATGTGACCCGCGGCAGGATTCCGACACCAGCTTATTTAAAGCAGTTAGCAGACAGGCTTGCATTTTATAAAATAAACCAGCTGCAGCTGTATATGGAACACAGCTTTTTATTTGAAGGGCTGAGCGAGGTGTGGAGGGATGATACGCCTCTTACGGCCCAGGATATTCTGGAGCTGGATGCTTACTGTGCAGACCTTGGAATTGAGCTGGTTCCAAGCATTTCCAGTTTTGGGCATCTGTATAAAATACTGCGTACCAGGTCCTGGAGGCATCTGTGTGAACTGGATACCGCAGATGAGCCGTTTGGATTTATCAGCCGCATGGAGCATCATACGATAGATGCGTCAAACGGTGAAAGCCTTGCGTTTATTAAAGGGCTGATACAGGAATATCTGCCGTTATTTACATCCAGCCGCTTTAATATCGGATGTGACGAAACATTTGACCTCGGAACCGGGAAAAGCAGGAAGCGGGCTATGGAAATCGGAAAAGACCGGCTGTATATTGAGTTTGTAAAAGAACTGTGCACGTTTTTAACGAGTCAGGGCAAAATTCCAATGCTATGGAGTGATATTTTAGTCCATTTTCCGGAAGCAGTCCGGGAACTGCCCGCGCAGACAGTCTGTCTGACCTGGGGCTATGGTGCGGCACAGGATGATGTCATGATAAAAAAACTCGCACAGGCAGGAGCCGTTCAGTATGCCTGTCCGGGTGTCAGCGGCTGGAACCAGTTCACAAACCAGCTGAAATATGCATATGAAAATATCAGGCGGATGTGCAGTTATGCCGGATCTTATCATACAGAGGGAGTCCTGACGACAGACTGGGGTGACTTCGGTCATATCAACCACCCGGATTTTGGCATACCTGCTATGATATACGGCGCTGCATTTTCGTGGAATGCGCATATACTGCCTTTTGATGAAATAAACCGCCAGATTTCCAAAATAGAATACGGGGACAGTACAGAGACATTTGTACAGACCGCAGCGCTGCTGCCTGAAGGCTGGGACCAGCTCTGGGGAAATCTGATCCGGTATAAGGAGCGCGCACAGACCGCGCTGTTTGAGGTACGTCCGGATGAAACAGAGTCAGCCCTTTCAAGACTGCAGGACATTAAAAACCGCCTGTACGCACTCCAGCCAGAGCTGCCGAAGGAAAAAAGGCCGCTCATACATGCGTATTTTACGGCCATAGACGGCATCAGGATATTCGGACTTATACAGGTATATCTTACAAAGCGCCGCTGCACCGAAAGAGAGGATACAGGCATACAGGGCCGTTATCTGGCAGCAGAATTAGAAGAATGGTTTTATTATTACAAAGAGCTGTGGAGAAGTGCCAGCCGTGAATCGGAACTGCACAGAATACAGGAGACTGTCTGCTGGTATGCAGACTTATTAAGGGCATAGAGTATATTTCTGCATTATTTGCTGGAAGGTATAGGTTCCCCGGACGCCGGGGCGGAGACACTTTTTCCTTTTTCTGTTCCGCCTTCGAACAGTAAGAAATTCTAAAT
>CAJTVR010000121.1 GCA_910580075.1 uncultured Eubacterium sp.
CTGTTCCGCCTTCGAACAGTAAGAACTTCTAAATTTTCTGCTTCCAGGCTGTGGCTGCGGACGGACCGGTGCCTGATGCCCTGGCGCTTTTGGCATGCTTTATGCAGTGGCACTGGCAGGCACCTTTTGGGGCTTCGGAATTTTTGGCTTCGGAAGACAGTGTGCCCCAAATCCTGGATGTGAGGCAGAAAATTAAGAAGTTCTAACTGTTCTCCGGAGTCACAGAAAAAGGAACAGGTTTCTTCGCCCGGCGTCCGGGTAATCCATACCTCTCCTCCCCCAAAAAGAAATCCGGAAATTTTCCGAAAAGTCCTAAGGCTTGTAAATTTCTCAGCATTTGCTATAATAAATATATCATATTTTTATGAAAGCAGGGATTCTTATAAAGAAAAGAGGTATCCGGTATGCTGGTATTACAGGCAAGTGAGGAACAGGAGAATACATTTAATAAGCTGATTCAGACAATGGGGGAACAGATTGTCTGGGAAGGGCGTTTTATCGTAAAGGATAATGAGCTGATTTTAGAAGGAACTGTCCGTTCCCTGTTTTTTCAGTTTGAGACAAAAAAAGTAGTGACCAATCTGATTGACCTTCCAGTCAGGGACGACCAGGTAATAGATGTTTCCAGACATCCCAAACTCAGGGATTTAATTAATATGGTGCTTTATGCATTTGGAAAGTGGGGAACCTTAAGAGGACTGAGGGTAGAGCAGGATTACCAGCAGTTAAACCAGCTTTTCAGCAAAATATTAAGCATGTATTATATCGAGCCTTCGTTTCGCAAGGAAAACTTCCGGTTTTATAAGGTAGGCGTGCGTGTTACTTACGAAGAAGTGCTTCAGACGGTTCTGGAGTTTGAAAAGAAACTGGAAGAAGATCCGGCAGCGGAATCCCAGGGCCTGTGGCATACACTGATTTGGAAAAACCGGCAGCGGAAGTTTCAGAAAGAGGAAACTTCGTTAGAGGAACGGGCACACAACCGTATCGGAAATAATTTTTATCTGACCGGGTATCAGTGTCCGGTATGTTCTGAGAAGCTGCATATGGCCGTCTATCCGGATGGAAAGGAAGTCCGCATTGATACAGAGGAAAAAGGGGTGTATCTGGCCAGGGTCTATACATGCGAAAACTGTAACTGTTTTTATACGCCGCGCCCGGAACGGCTGATTTATGAAGGATTTATTTATGAAATGACATTCGGGGACGATGTGCGGGCTTATGAAGATTATATGGAACTTTTGGGACGGAACGCGCAGCGGACGGCCAATTTTAAATATAATGAATATGAAGCTGTCCGAAATCTCAGGCTTCAGAGGGAAGAGGCCGGAAAGGGAAGCCAAAAGTCCGGCCCGGATGAGCTTCACAGCTCCCAGGATGCATTAAAACAAATGGAAGACTTTGCCAGAAACCTGCCAGGGCTTCCAGAGGATGTATTCCGCCGGTTTGCGCACCGGGTCGAGGAAGGTTTTTACCCGGACACAGCGGTTGCAAAGCATGAAAAGCAAATCCGAAAGCAGGAAAGGCAGCTGGATGCGCAGGAAAAACGCGCTATGGAAGAAAATCTGCAGGCAGACGGTGCAAAATCACCGCAGGCGGCTCAGCGCGGCGATGCGGCAGGGAATAGGGCAGATACGCATGTACTGGGAAAGGATTTAAAAAGGACACGAAGCATGCCGCCAAGGCGTTTCGGCATGCAGGAAACTTCCGGTGCAGAGCATAATAACGCAGACCGGCGTGGCACAGCAGATTTTCTGCCAGAATACAGCGGGCATGAAAGTGCCGGGACACAGGCGGATGCGCCATACGGTGCTGGCGGTACCGCTGGTTTATCACGCAGTACAGCCCGAAATGCCGCAGGCAGCCAGGATCACAGTGCCGCGGGGGCAGCCAGCCGGGATCACAGTGCCGTTTCAGGCGGGCATACTGCATACAGTGACGGTGCAGATTCATTCAGCAGCATGACACAAAACGGGGACACAGGTACCGGGATAAATGCAGCAGCTTACAGTACCAGCGGGGACGGTATCCAGGCGGATGAGCTCTGGCACGGGACACTGGCTGCAGATACCGGAAAGCCGGAGGCACCATATTCGGAAGCGATGGAACGGTATCAGGGCAGAATGGGAGTTTTGGAACGCTTATCGCAAAGACAGCGTTCGGATTTAAAACGGCAGATCAAAAATGACAGTTCTTTAACCGAACAGGAAAAAAATGATTTAAACAGCAGGATTGCTGAACTGGAATTTGATGAACAGGCGAAGGTATTATTAAAAAAAGCGGAAAGCGGTGCGCGTAAAAGCTATTCTCAGATAAAATCTTTCATTCAGGAAGCAGAAAAAGAGCCTTACCCGGACAGTCTCAAACGTCCGTTTATTGAAAAATTACGGACAATTCAAAAAAGCCGGGGAGAGGAAGAAGTAAAAAAACTTATGGAAACAGTTCCCGCACGTCTGGACCGGGAAGGCTTTCAAAAACTGGAACAGAAGCTGAAATCCTATGAAGGAATTGATTTATCTCCGTATACGGAAACACTCCGGTCGCTTCGTGAGACGGCCGAAAAACAGGAAATTGCAAATGTGGTAAAGCGTTCCCGCAAAAAAAGCCGGTCGGATTATACAGATTTAATGCGGCGGTTAGAAGAAAAAAAATTTGCGGATGAAACGGTGGCTCCGTATATGGATAAGATTCAGGAAAAAGTACGTCAGATGGATGAAGACCGGATTCAGGAACTGCTGGATAAAGCAGACCAGATGGACTTTAATTCTATGGCTTCTGTCTATGAACAGCTGGATGCAGAAAGTTTTCTGCCGGAATTAAAAAATGACGCTCTGGAAATGATTTCAAAGCGCCTGGAAAAAATCCGTACCGATGAATGTGAACTGCTTGTACATAAGCTTCAGGATGAAATGGACAGGAGGCTGAAAGAAAATGCCAGGCATCATTTCTATCCGGCAAGAAAAGTGATGTTAAAAAGGGCAGAACCGGAAGAAACGCGTGTCTTTGACTGTGCAATGGATGCCTATGCAGGAGGCCGCAGCAGATTTGAATATCCGGTATTTATGGCAGATACGTCCAGAAACCGCAGCGGAAGAGAGGGCATGATTCTGACGCCGGAAAACCTGTTTTACAGTACACGCTTAAATGCATTCCAGATTCCGGTGTCTGCAATTGAGTCTGTTGAAGCGTCCACGGGCCTTTTAAACCGCAGGATTACGCTGGAAGAAGCAGACGGAACAAAACATAAGCTGCCTTATGCAGTCACGCCGGGAGAAATGCAGGACTGGGCAGAAATCCTGGAAGAATTTATTCATTATCTGCAGGAAAAACCGGCTTCGAGAAAGCTGCCGTATCTTGCGAAAGAAACGCATGATACGATCTGCTGCTACCGGTGCGGGTATATTTACCGGGAAAGAGATGTCTGCCCGGAGTGCGGGTATAAGAAAAACAGATAACCTATAGTTATGATAAGTATATTTATTATATATTAGCATTATACCAGCATCTATGCTACACTATAATCACAAATTTAAACAATATTCTAAACAAAAAGGAGGAATGAACCATGGGCATGACCATGACCCAGAAAATACTGGCTGCGCACGCCGGGTTAGAATCCGTAACGGTAGGCCAGCTGATTGAGGCAGATTTAGACCTTGTATTAGGGAATGATATTACATCACCGGTTGCTATTCATGAAATAGAAAAAATGAAAGTGAATGGCGTATTCCATAAAGATAAAATTGCGCTTGTCATGGATCACTTTGTACCAAACAAGGACATTAAATCCGCGCAGCACTGCAAATGTGTCCGCGAATTTGCCTGCAAAAATGAAATCACGAATTATTTTGATGTAGGACAGATGGGAATTGAGCACGCTCTGCTTCCGGAAAAAGGACTGACGGTGGCAGGGGATGTGATCATAGGAGCAGATTCGCATACATGTACGTATGGAGCGCTCGGCGCATTTTCCACAGGTGTAGGAAGTACAGATATGGCTGCCGGAATGGCAACCGGGAAGGCATGGTTTAAAGTACCTTCCGCGATTAAAGTAACGGTAACCGGAAAACCGAAAAAGTATGTCAGCGGGAAAGACCTGATTCTTCATCTGATTGGAATGATAGGTGTAGACGGCGCTTTATACCAGTCGCTCGAATTTACCGGTGACGGCATTGCAAACCTTACAATGGATGACCGCTTTACGATTGCAAATATGGCAATTGAAGCTGGTGCAAAAAATGGCATTTTCCCGGTGGATGATTTAGCAAAAGCCTATATGGAAGCTCACTCCAAGAGGCCTTATAAGGTTTATGAGGCAGATGCAGACGCAGTATATGAGCGGGAAATCGAAATAGATTTAAGTACATTAAAATCAACGATTGCATTTCCGCATCTTCCGGAAAATACGAAAACCATTGATGAAGCAGGTGATATTAAAATCGACCAGGTTGTCATCGGCTCCTGTACAAACGGGCGTCTGGACGATCTGCGCTGTGCGGCAGAAGTATTAAAGGGCAAAAAGGTTTCAGACGGGGTGCGCGTGATTATTATTCCGGCAACCCAGCAGATTTATCTGGATGCTATGGAAGAAGGGCTTATAAGGACATTTATTGAAGCAGGCGCAATCGTAAGCACGCCGACATGCGGGCCATGTCTCGGAGGCTATATGGGCATCCTTGCAGAAGGGGAGCGCTGCGTATCCACAACAAACCGCAACTTTGTCGGCCGTATGGGACATGTAGATTCAGAAATTTATCTTGCAAGTCCGGCAGTGGCAGCAGCAAGCGCCATTACAGGAAAAATATCAGCGCCAGTTGAAATGGAGGGAGAATAAATGAAAGCAGAAGGGCGTGTATTTAAATATGGAGATAATGTAGATACAGATGTTATCATTCCAGCCAGGTATCTGAATTCTTCAGATCCAAATGAACTCGCATTACATTGCATGGAAGATATTGACAAAGAATTTGTAAAAAATGTCAAAAGAGGAGACATCATTGCAGCAGATAAAAATTTTGGCTGCGGTTCCTCCAGAGAACATGCACCGCTGGCAATTAAAGCATCCGGCGTAAGCTGTGTTATTGCAGAGACTTTTGCACGGATTTTTTACCGGAATGCCATAAATATCGGGCTTCCGATTATCGAATGCCCAAAGGCTGCGAAGGGGATTTCCGCCGGAGATGAAGTCGAAGTAGATTTTGACAGCGGCATCATCCGCAATAAAACAACAGGAGAAGAATTCCAGGGACAGGCATTTCCGCCTTTTATGCAGAAGATTATTGCAGCTGAAGGGCTGGTAAATTATATAAACCAGGGAAAAGAATAGACATTTTATATTTCCAGGTGGACAGATGGAAGGGATTGATCAGCCGGACGCCGGACTGAGAACCTGTTCCTTCCAGCTGCTGAGGCAGAACAGCTCTCCATCTGTCAGCTGTGCTTCGGCCAGCATCTGGAAACCAGAATTTAGCCAGGTAAATAAAATTCATCCAGTAACCAGCCGGGCGGAGAAACTTTTTCCTTTTTCTGTGACTCTGGAGAACTGTTAGAAATTCTTAATTTTCTGCCCGATATCCAGGATTTGGGGCGCACTGTCTGCCGCATATAAAAACCTGGAAGCCCCAAAAGGTGCCTGCCAGTGCCACTGCATAAAGCATACCAAAAGCGCCAGGGCATCAGGCACCGGTCCGTCCGCAGCCACTGTCTGGAAGCAGAAAATTTAGAATTTCTTACAGTTCGCAGGCGGAACAGAAAAAGGAAAAAGTTTCTCCGCCCGGCGTCCGGGTAACCTATACCCGACAGCTACCTCATTTTCTTCTGCCACTCCGCCATATGCTTTAAATATTTTTTATATTTATCAGAAATCTTCACATCCGCATAAGCCTGCTCATATTCTTTTTTGGAAAGTTCTGCTATAAAATTTGCCGGAAAGTTTCTCGCTGCTCCGTACTGTCTGGCAAGGTCGGCTGCTTTGTTATAAGCTATGGCAGCTTCATGCAGCGTCTTATAATTCCCAATCTGATATTCCCCGTTGATATGAATATGTGTATCATAAGTAACCGTCCCATTTTTGCTGCAGCGTCTGACACCGTGGAACGGATTAATATTGATAATATTTTCGTAGCGCAGGTCATAAGGGTCCTGATTTGCAAATTTGTAGTCTTTGCCAGCGACTGCAAAGTTTCGGATACCATAGCGGGAAAGCACGGTTACCTGCATTCCGTAATCGTTGACATACAGATGCCCTCCGCGCCGCAGCAGCTTGTGGCTGGAAAAATAAAATAAATCGTCGGTGTCAAATTTGTAAATTTCATCCGGTGTCAGATAATAATGAAAGCAGGAGCGGAACATATACACAGGAGTTTTGATATAGATGCCGTTGTCGCGGAAATTCAGCAGGGATACAACTTTTTCATGGCTTAACAGGAAATTGGAAAATACAGCATTCGTAATTGTAATCCGGCTGTTCTGAAGAAGCCGGTCAGCTTCAAGGTAGGCATAGTGGGCATGCAGCTCGTCTGTAAAGCTGCCAAGGCTGATGTGTTTGCTGCGGTATGTAATACTTGACCGGAAATATAAGCAGCCGTCTTTTTTTCTGGCGCGAAAAACTCCTGCTAACATGAATCGTCTGTACTCCTTTCTGTGATGGCAGGCTTTAATCACTCCGGCAGGACGTCGGACCAAAACCAGCTGTTTTTATTATAATATGTATATTAAGACTTGTCAAAACCATAATCTTGCTTATAATAGATAGGAGAACGGCTGTGTGTTACTGTTCACGTTAAATGATAAAACAAACAAAATGAAAGAGGAGCAAATCATGGATTTAATGTATGCAAGTACCAGAGATGCAAATGTAAAAGTAACCGCGTCGCAGGCAGTTTTAAAGGGTCTGTCTGATGACGGCGGATTATTCGTGCCGGAACGGATTCCGCTGCTGGATGTCTCATTCACAGAGTTAGCCGGCATGTCTTATCAGGAAACAGCCTATGCAGTCATGAAACAGTTTCTCACTGATTTTACAGAAGAAGAATTAAAGGACTGTATTGCGAAAGCATATGACAGCAAATTTGACACAGAAGAAATTGCCCCGCTTGTCCAGGCAGACGGCATTTATTTTCTGGAACTGTTTCACGGTGCGACCATTGCATTTAAAGATATGGCATTGTCAATCCTTCCGCACCTTTTAACGGTATCTGCTAAGAAGAACAGGGTGACAAATGAGATTGTTATTCTGACGGCAACGTCCGGTGACACAGGAAAAGCTGCACTGGCAGGGTTTGCGGAAGTAAACGGGATAAAAATTATTGTCTTTTATCCGAAAAACGGCGTCAGTCCGATTCAGGAAAAGCAGATGGTAACACAAAAAGGGGCAAATACGTTTGTTGCAGGCATTCATGGGAATTTTGATGAAGCACAGACCGGTGTAAAGAAAATGTTTGCCGATCAGGCATTCGGAAAGGAACTGGCCAGTCATGGATACCAGTTTTCTTCAGCAAATTCCATTAATATCGGACGGTTAGTACCGCAGATTGTATATTATGTGTATGCATATGCAAAACTAATCGCAAAAGGAGATATAAAAGAAGGAGAAAAAATCAATGTCGCAGTGCCGACTGGCAATTTTGGCAATATTCTGGCAGCATATTATGCAAAAAATATGGGCCTTCCAATTGCGAAATTAATCTGTGCATCCAATGAAAATAAAGTACTGTATGATTTCTTTGAGACAGGAACATATGATAAAAACCGCGAGTTTATGCTGACGTCTTCTCCGTCCATGGATATTCTGATTTCCAGCAATTTAGAGCGGCTGATTTACCGGATTGCCGGAGACAGCGCACAAAAAAATGCAGAATTTATGCGGAAATTAAATGAAGAGGGTGTATACAGCATTTCTGAAGAAATGAAAGCAGAATTAAAGGATTTTTATGGAAATTATGCCAGTGAACAGGAGACGGCACAGACAATCAGGCAGCTTTATGATAAGACTGGTTATGTATTAGATACACATACAGCTGTTGCAGCGAGTGTCTGCCGTAAATATCAGGCAGAAACCGGCGATCAGACAAAGGTAATTACTGCATCTACTGCCAGCCCGTTTAAGTTTACGAGAAGCGTAATGAATGCCATTGACCCGTCTTACGATACAAAAAGTGATTTTGAACTGGCTGATGAGTTAAGCAGAATTGCGAATGTGAAAGTTCCGAAAGCAATTGAAGAAATACGTACGGCCAGCGTGCTGCACCGGACGGAGTGCGAGCCGGATGAAATGCCTGAGACAGTAAAACGATTTCTTGGAATCTAAATGTCTGAAACGGCGGGACGAATACAAGATATTTATGCAGAAAAAAATCCTGATAGCTGGTCTATCAGGATTTTTTCAGGAATTTTTATGTAAATATAATACATATGATGTATAAAGGGTTTCTGTTTATTATTTTCATTTTCCGAAGACGGACAGGTTAGAGCCAGAGCCATCAGACGGTATACACTAAAAAGAGAGCAGAATATTAACTGTGCCGAACGGATACAGAATCGGAAACAGATAGGATACCGCATCCGGCCTTAAATTAATCAGGCTTTCTTCATGTATTTCCGGCGGAGACAGCTGCATCTCTACGGAATGGTTATTGGACATATTTACAGTAAACAGGCCGTTATGAAGATTCAGGAAATCCTCTAAGGAAGCCTGTACATACTCATCAAACTCATCGAACGTATCCATTGCATAACGGGAAGCAAATTCAATAGCCATTTCCCGGGTCATGTCGAGGGAAGTGATGATATTGTGCTTTCCGTTAATCTGCTGTGAAATGCCAAACTGTGTAGCAAACTCTTCCGTAAGAATCGGTGTCAGAGGTGTAAAATCAGCGCCGATAAAGCGGATTAGATTATTAAACAGCAGTGTCAGATAAGATTCATATAATTCGTTGTTTTCCAGATCATCCAGTTTGAAGTAGTGGCGGATTAGTTTTGCCACCTGTTCTTTCTGGTCAATCTGTAAGTCCAGATCATAAATCTCATGCTCAGATTCGTAATCGATAATCAAATCTTCTAACTCTTTGTTGGAAATGACGCCCTGTTCGATTAAAACCTGTCCAAGCAGCAGGTATTCCGGACTTTGTTCGGATAACAGGCGGTTCACTTCATCTTCCGTGAGGTAATTGCGTTCTACTGCCAGCTCGCCAAAAGGCTTGTCTTCATGTGTCTGGGCAACAACGACATCATCGATTTCCTTGGCAGTCATCAGGTTGTGGTACATTGCCAGCGTACCTAATTTGATACGGCTTGTTGATTCTTGATTAATAGCCGCAATAAGCTGTTCCGGGGTAACAATGTTACGGCATAAAAGAAAATTTCCAAAAAATTGTGTATACATAGACTGTCTCCTCTTTTAACGTTCGAATCGTGATTCAATAATCCGCTGGATACTGTTGGCGGAAAAAGGTTTTTGGATAAAATCCTTTGCTCCGGCTTCAATGGCGTTTTTCAGCTGTTCTTTTGTGCCGATAGAGGAAGCAATGATGACAGTTGCCTGTGGGTGCTGCTGCATAATTTCTCTCGTTGCAGCTACTCCGTCTTTGACTGGCATGACAATATCAAGGAACACAATATCCGCAGGTTCTTCATTATAGCTGTCGATTGCTTCCTGTCCATTAGCAGCTTCTATATAATGTGTTGCACCGAGCCCGGATAATATATCCTTCAATTGTTTTCGTGCCAGAATCGAATCATCCCCGATTAAAATTTTGGCTTCAGATAATAACATAGTGATACACTCCTTTTTCTATCCTTATGTTTAAATTTTACAAGATAAATACAAAATATGCAATGAGAAATTTGGAATAATTCATAAAAAACACACAAATTTTGCTGCCGGCGGGAAAAAACAGCGTTTTTACCATAAAAACAGAACGCCAAAGGCAGGAAAAACCTCTGGCGTCTGTATGATTTACATTGCGTCTCAGGCTTATGGATGTTTATGTGTTACAGTTCAGATACACGTTCCGACATCTGGACATAATTTCTGCGGCTTGAAACACTCATATACGCAGGACGCATGATTCTGCCGTTATAAGATATTTCTTCCAGCCTGTGGGCACTCCAGCCGGCTATTCTGGCAATTGCAAAAATCGGTGTATATAATTCCAGAGGAAGGCCAAGCATATGGTAAACGAAACCGCTGTAAAAGTCTACATTCGGGCTTACGCCTTTATAAATCTTTCGCTCATCATAGATTACCTGCGGAGCGAGGCGCTCTACCATAGAATAAAGCGCAAATTCACTGTCATAGCCTTTTTCTATAGAAAGACGTTCCACGTACGAACGGAAAATACGGGCACGCGGGTCGGACAGCGAATAAACGGCATGTCCCATACCATAAATAAGACCGGCATGGTCAAATGCTTCTTTATTCAGGACTGCTTTTAAATATGCACGGACTTCATCCTCATCTTTCCAGTCTTTCAGATGTGATTTCATATCCTCAAACATCTGCACAACCTTAATGTTTGCACCGCCGTGTTTCGGACCTTTTAAAGAACCGATGGATGCGGCAATGACAGAATAAGTATCTGTCCCGGAAGAAGATACCAGGTGCGTTGTGAAAGTAGAGTTATTACCGCCGCCGTGTTCCATATGCAGAATTAAAGCGATGTCTAATAACTTAGCTTCTAACGGAGTATACCTGCTGTCCGGACGTAAAATATGCAAAATTGTTTCAGCCGTTGATAATTCAGGCAGCGGCTTATGAATAAACAGGCTTTCGCCGTCATGATAATGGCGGTATGCCTGATAGCCATAGACTGACAGCAGAGGAAACAGGCTGATCATCTGCATACACTGGCGCAGTACATTCGGCACGGAAATGTCATCTGCCTTATTATCATAGGAATAAAGCGTGAGAACGCTTCTGGCAAGCGTATTCATCATATCATGGCTGGGAGCTTTCATAATAATATCACGCACGAAACTCGTTGGCAGGGAACGGTAGTAAGAGAGCAGATCTGTAAATTCCTTTAGTTCTGAAATCGTAGGAAGTTTGCCGAAAATCAGCAAAAAAGCGCTTTCTTCAAATCCGAAATGGTTGTCCGGACCGAGACCGGCAATAATATCTCTCACATTATATCCACGGTAAAACAGTTCACCGTCGGCAGGAATGATCTGGTCGCCATCCCTTTTTGTGGCACACACTTCTGAAATTTCAGTCAGACCGACTAACACGCCCTTGCCGTTGATATCACGCAGCCCGCGTTTGACATCATATTTTCCGTACAGGGAAGGATCAATTGAAAAATGTCTGGCACTTAAGCCGGCGAGACGTTCTATTTCAGGTGTGATTAGGGAAAATTCATTTTCTTTCATTAACATACCTCCTGTCTGAAAACTATCTTAACATAAAATAAAAGCGAAAAACAAGAAAAACTGTGAATATTCTGTAAATTTTTACATTTTTAATAAAAAATTTAAGGAAGAGGAGGAATATTTTTAAGTTATCCGGACGCTGGGAAGAGACACTTTTTCCTTTTTCTGTGACTCCGGAGAACAGTTA
>CAJTVR010000122.1 GCA_910580075.1 uncultured Eubacterium sp.
AGAAAAAATTTTTATTTTTTTAGATTGTCTACTTGACGGGTAGCACACCAAAATAAAGGGTTCCGGAAAGTTTTTCTGCGTTTTGGGACATAACATTCTGCTATAAAATGTTATGCAGCATGATACGTAAAAGACTGGGCAGATTCAGTCTGTGTTTCAGAAAACGGATACAGGCATCAGCAGATACAGGCAGTCTTAAGGGAAATAACGGAGGAAATTATGCGGGAACTGGATTATGGGAAAATGGGAATGCGAATCCGCCAGGTCAGAAAAGCAAAGGGCTGGTCGCAGGACGAGCTGGCAAAAAAATGCGGCATCAGCATGTCGTTTCTGGGGCATATAGAGCGCGGGACCAGGATTATGAGCATGGAGACATTTGCAAATATCTGTACGGTGCTGGATGCCGGAGCTGATGAACTGCTCTGGGGCGTGGCAAATCCGTCAGATGCGGTGCTGGATATGTGGAATGTGCCGGAGAAAAAGAAGGGCCGCCAGAGCGGACATCAGAATAAAACAGCTGGCGGAGCGAATGAAACGGTTTCCAGAACAGATGACAGCTATTCTATGTATGTCAGAATCATGAAATCTGTTGCTGAGATTATGAACGGGACATGAAAATATGCGGCTGGTAACGAAGGTCATAAGAAATATAGCAGCAGAAAGCAGCTGTGAAAGGAAGAATACGTGAAAGGAAGGTAAACAGAATGAATGATCTGTATTCCTGGAAAAGGACGCAGGATATGGAAATAGACCTGACGGACCTGCTGAGAAGGCTTGGCATGCAGTGGAAACAGCTTTTCATCTGTGCGCTGGCATTTACTATGCTTGCCGGCGGGTATGGATATCTGAAAGAACGGAACCGTTCCGGTGTAATGGAGACGGCAGAGGATGCACAATTGTCAGAAGAGGAGCTGGAGAACGTGATGTCTGCTGTGGAACTTCACAGGGATATCAGGATGCAGGAAGAATATCTGGAAAACTCTGTGCTGATGAAGGCAGATCCTTATCATAAACACAGGGTTTCCATGCTCTACAGCATTGACGGGGCCAAAAGGCAGGATATACAAAAGATTACAGAAAGTTATTTGAATTTTATAATAAACGGCGGTGCTGCCGGCGCACTTCAAAAATCCGGCATAGGGGACTGGGATATGGACAAAAGCTATCTGGCAGAGCTGGTTACAGCTTACCAGAAAAGTTATGACTCTTTATATCAGAAAGTCATTGACACTGCAGAGGATACGGCCGGACAGGCAGAATCGCTTTTTTATGCAGAGGTTACGGGTCTGGATCAGAACCAGGCCGGACAGCTGGCCAGTGATATGCAGCAGGTACTGAAGAAACAGTATACAAACGTGAAAGCCCAGGCTGGAAGCCACAGGCTGACACTTCTTAGTACAGAACATAACATTCTGGCTGACAGTAATCTGCTGGCGCAGCAGAGGGATAAAAGGGCGCAGCTGAAATCGAATACAGCAAATCTAAAGGCGGCTGCAGATGCTTTTAATGATAAACAGCTGGCAGTGTACCAGAAAGAAGCTGGTTTAGATATAGAAAAAGAAATGATAGAAAAAGAAGAAAATACAGAAAACCATGACAGCTCAAAAGAGGATGCCCAAAGCCTCGAAGGAGGCGGAAACGCTGGTACAGCAGCAGTTTCTGCGAAATATCCTGTTTTAGGTTTTCTTGGCGGGATGTTTGTTTACTGCGGGATTTATGTCTGCTGGTATCTGTTTCAGGATACGGTAAAGAGTGTGAAAGAGATGAAAAATCTGTATGCCTTTCCGGTATACGGCTGCATTCCTTTAGGAAAACAGGGGAATGACCAGCTGGTAAACAGAATCAGGCTGGCTTGTAAGAAACAGGGAATCACAAAGATATGTGCGGCATCTGATTTTTCGTTCACAGCTGAGGAAAAGGACGGCATGGAAGTAATGGCGGGGCAGCTGGAGAGATTTGGAATACATACTGTCATTGCAGAGGATGCTGACAGGGATACTGCACTGTGGGATACGATGGCGGAAGCTGGAAATGTACTTCTGGTGTGCAGGATTGGGACAACGACGCACCAGATGATTGATGATGTGATGAGATTTTATACGGAAAATGGTATTTCTGTATCAGGGGCTGTTGTGCTGAAACAGCCAGGTAAAAAACTGAACCGGGCTGTGGGAGTCTGAAGGCGCTGCAGACAGGGAAGGGGTCATAAAATGCAAGAGGCAGGCAGCCTGGAATATAAGAAATATTGCAGGGTGGCGAAGCACGTCTATAAACAGGATATATGGATCATGTGAGGAGACAGGTTATGAATGTTGTTATCATCGTCTGTTTTGATACCTGGGAACACAGGGCAGATCTGCTGCTGAAGGTGCTGACGGAAAGAGGACACAGAGTCCGGGTTCTTATGTCGGATTTCCGGCATATGGAGAAGCACAGAAGGCGGGAGCATAAGAAATACTTCAAATTTTTTAAAGCCAGGCCGTATAACAAAAATCTTTCTTTAAAACGTCTGCGCAGTCATTCAAAACTAAGTGCGGATATGTTTGCCTGGGTGGAGGCAAATGAGAGCCGGATCAATCTTTTGTGGGTCTTAGCGCCGCCGAATATCTTTGTCAGAGATGCCGGGAAGATAAAAGAACGCTATCCGCATATAAAATTAGTAACTGACCTTATGGACCTCTGGCCTGAAACAATGCCAGTGGCGGGAATAAGGCATCTGCCTGTAATGCGGGTATGGCAGAGGCTTCGGGACATGAATCTGTGTGCAGCAGACGTTGTTGTTACCGAATGCAGCCTGTATCAGGAAGTATTAGGAAAAGTCATCAAAGGATGTAAGGCTGAGACATTATATCTGGCGCGTGAGGATCAGGGATATGCACCGAAGCTGAATCTGCCGGATCACAGTATCAATCTGTGTTATCTTGGAAGCATAAATCACATCATAGATATGGATGCGATTGCTGCAGTTATAAGGAGACTGCAAAAGATGAAACCTGTAAAACTAATTGTGATCGGAGATGGCGAAAAGAAACATGAATTAAAGCGGATAGCCGGATGCGCGGGAGCAGAAGTTGAATTAAGAGGAATTATATATGACAGAGTGGAGAAGCAAAAGATTTTTGATTCCTGTCATTATGGTTTAAATCTTATGAAAAGCTCTGTATGCGTTGGACTGACTATGAAAAGCATCGACTATTTCGAATCTGGCATTCCTATAATAAACAATATTAAAGGGGATACCTGGAATGCAGTTGAGAAGTATGGATGCGGTGTGAATTTTGAAGGCAGGCAGGGAAATCTGAATCTGTGTCTGCATGGCAGTGCATATGTGGCACAGCGGGAGAACAGCAGAAAATTTTTTGAAACATACCTTACAGAAGAGGTATTTAAGGAAAGAGTACTAAAAATCATGGAATGTGCAGCAGTGAGCAAATCTAAAAGGGTTCCGGTTCGCAGTTCAAATTATGGACTGTATGAAATCATAAGAAATGCTGGAACAGTTATTTTAAATAAGATACAGTTTCCGTCAGTGAGGCTGGTCCGGTATCCGTGTATAGTCCGGGGAAAGAACTATATCAGCTGGGGGAAAGGACTGACGGCCGGTTATAACTGCAGAATTGAAGTCAATGGCAGACATAATGGAAAAGTTCTGATTTTTGGCAGGAATGTAAAGATCGGAGATCATGTCAGCATCCGCTGTGCTGAGAGAATCCGGATAGGAAATGATGTTCTGATTGGATCAAGGGTGTTAATTATTGACAATATACACGGAAATTACAGCGGGGGGGGGTATCAGGACAGCCCGGATTCAGCGCCGGATCAAAGAACATTAAAAACAGCACCGGTAAATATCAGCAGAAATGTATGGATTGGGGAAGGTGCGGTTATACAGGCAGGCGTAACGATTGGAGCAGGAAGCATTATAGCGGCCAGCAGCGTCGTTACTAAAAATGTTGAGGCCGGGGTCATAGCCGGCGGTGTGCCCGCCAGGGTGCTTAAGAGATGGAATCAAAAAAGAGGAATGTGGAGCAGTGTATAGAAAGAGAAAAAAGACAATTGTGCTTAGCGGTATCAATCTGTTTGAGGGAGGCCCGTTATCGATATATTATGACTGCCTGGACACAGTGGTTATGAGTGGAACATATAAAGAAAACAGGGTTATAGCTTTTGTCCATAAAAAAGAACTTTTTAAAAAATATGAAAAATTTGTAACGCTGATTGAGCTTCCCAAATCGAGAAAAAACTATTTATACAGACTGTATTACGAGTATGTTTATTTCTATCAGATTTCCTGCAGACATCATGCAGATATCTGGTTTTCGCTTCATGATATAACCCCAAAAGTAAAAGCGGATAAAATTTTTACATACTGTCACAACCCGGGGCCGTTTATAAAGAAAGATCTTACAAAAATAAAATACGGCTGGAGGGTAACTGCGTTTTCGTTTTTCTATCGATATTTATACCGCATTAATATGAAATCTGCTGATGCGCTGATTGTACAGCAGGATTGGATGCGCCGCCAGTTTCAAAAGATGTATCCGGCTGAAAGGGTGATTGTGGCAAGGCCGGATATGCCAGAGGGCTTCCGTTTTACTGACAGAAGTAAGGAAAACCGGGTTCCGGTATTTGTCTATGCATCATTTCCGCGTTATTTCAAAAATTTTGAAGTGATTTTACAGGCTTGTGAAATCCTCGAAAAAAAGGGAATCAATAGTTTTGAAGTATGGCTGACAATAAATGGAAAAGAAAACAGGTATTCATCAGAATTAAGGAAAAGATACAGGAATCTGGATACGGTCCGTTTTACAGGGCTGCTTCCAAGAGAAAAACTGTTCCATGTATATGAGATTTCTGACTATCTGATTTTTCCTTCTAAGGTCGAAACATGGGGGCTGCCTGTCAGCGAGTATAAGGAGACAGGAAAGCCTGTGATACTTGCGGATCTTCCATACGCGCATGAAGCGCTTGGCGATTATGAACAGGCTGTTTTTTTTGATCCGTCTGATTCATTCAGACTGAGCAGTATTATGGAAAAAATCATTCACAGGAAAGCAGTATTTGCCAGACACAAGTCGCAGGAGCCGGAAGCGCCGTATGCTGACAGCTGGCATTCGCTGCTGCAAATGCTGACAGGCGGGTGACATGTTATGGAGAAAAAGTATACGGCTGTTATTACGGTACTGTATAACCCTGATAAGGAAGTAAAAGAAAATATCTTAAGATACAAAGATGCAGCCGGCATGGTTTACTGTATAGATAATTCCAGCGTTCTGCACGAGGAATATGCAGATATAAATGGCATAGAATATATGCCGCTATATCATAACCGGGGTATTGCATATGCTTTGAATGCGGGCTGCCGTAAAGCAGTCAGAGCAGGATATCAAGCAATGATTTCGATGGATCAGGATACGTACTGTGAACCGGAAACAATAAAGGAGCTGTTTCATTGTCTGGAAACCGGCAGCCGGAAGTTTCAAAACTGTATGATTGCACCAAATGTAAAATATATATACAGAAATGACAGCGGAGAGAGAATTTTTTCTAAAGAGTCTGTTTATCCGTCAAAAACCAGGACCGTGAAATGGGTGATCACAGCAGGATGTGCCTTTACGGCAGAAACGTATCAACAGTCAGGAGGTTTTGACAACAGTCTGTTTATCGGACAGGCAGACAATGATTTCTGCTTTAAGGTGAATCAGCTGGGAGGCAGGATTATCCGTTTAAGCAATACGTTTATTTATCAGGAACCTGGCAGGACAAAAAAGAGAAAAATGCTGGGAAAGACTGTTCATGTTCCAAACCTTCCTCCAATCAGATATTATTATGTTTTTCGCAATGACAGATATTTATCCCGAAAATGGGGGAAAGATTACAGCCCGTATCGGATACCTGCTTTGAAGTATATTGGAAGTATTATTTTATTCGAAAATAACAAACTGAAAAAGCTTGCATGCTGCGTCAGGGGAGCAGTTCATGGCAGAAGAATGTGAAAAGATGAAACGAGGTATACACAAATCATGAAAAAGAATTATCTGAATGAGATATCTGCTGTGTTTATTGTGCTTTTGCCTTTGTTATCGCTCTATAAAAGTCCTCTGGCTTTTTTGGATTTAGGCAGCCTGGTTATGTTAGTGCTGTTTCCGGTATTATATTGTGTGACAAGAAAACGTACCAGCTATAAAATGCCGGCGGATCTAAGAATTTGGACTGTATATTTAGTTTATATGGCAGCAGTTACAGTTTTGTCGTATGTATTTGCTGAAGCGTATACATCAGCAGTATTTTATACGATGCGGATGACAAAGAATATCATATATATCGTATTTACACTTTATGTGGCCAGAAAACAGGTGTTTAACGTACAGCTGGCAAAAAGGCTTTATCATGCTGTGACCTGGATAGCTACAGCTTATATTTTTGTACAGTATGCTCTTTTCCGCCTGTTTCATTACGGGCTGGCAGGATACATACCGGCACTGATTCAGGCTGAAAGCTACCAGAGCAGGATAGAGACAATAGCTACAGGAGTTTATTTCAGGCCGACGTCGCTGTTTTATGAGCCATCGCATTATGCCGCATATGTTCTAATGGGAATGATACTGTATCTGTTTTATTCGGACAATACAGGCAGGAATGTGATTCGTGCTGCTGTGATAACTTTAGGGATATTTGTATCCACATCAGGACAGGGAATCGTCCTTGCGCTTATGATCTGGGGGCTGTGGCTGTTAAAGCAGTTCAAATATAAGTCCAGGCATATGCAGGCCGTAAAAGTACTGATGCTTCTGTTTGTTTTTGCACTGGTTTACTATATGGTATTTACTCCCTCAGGGATCGAAATCATTGGCAGGTGGCTGCCAAAGCCAGGGCAGGTAAGCGCAGTCGAAACAAGAAGCGAAGGCTTTCGGGCTTTGACACAAATGCCGGCTGCATCATGGATTCTGGGAAATGGATATGGAAATATACCAGGCGGTTATTTTTCAAGCTGGGCGTTTAATTTCTGGTGTTTTGGAATCATAGGAACATCGGTGATTGTACTGATTTATTTGGAATGCTGGCTGAAATCAGCACAAAAGTGTATCGTGCTTATAAACGCCGTCCTTTGTATATTTAGCACAGCGTTTATGGGAATATATTTTGTGTTTTTCTTCTCGTTTATTTTATCCGATATGAGAATGAAACCAGAACTGTTTTATGCTGAGAATGATAACTGCCATTATGTTATGAAGGAAAAATGAAGTGACTGGAAAAAAAATATTAGCTGTTACGGACTCGTTTATGCCTGATATGACAATGAACGGGATCATAATGAAGAATCTGTTAGATGAAATAGCAGATGAGAATCATATAGAAATGATTGCGGTAAGAAGAAGCCGGGATGATATAACACAATATAAAAATGTGAAGGTAAGATATGTGGAAACACATGCGTTTCATCTTAACCGGCTTAGAAAAGAAGTAAGCAGTGCTTCTGCCGGAATCATAAAGACAGCGCTTAGCATGAAAATATGCCTGGTTCGTTTGAAATCTGTTATACAGCGGTATGCCTCGCCTTATGGGCTGAATCAAAATCTTATAGATGGAATAAGGAAAGCTCTGCCTGAACGAGCATACAGGGGATATTATGACTGTATCATCTGCATAGGTATACCGTTTGAGTCGTTTGCTGCGGTACTGGATTTATGTGATTCTAATATTAGCACAATAATAACGGCCTTTCAGGTGGATGATTTTATAACAGCCAAAGATGCAAGTTATCCGTTTTTTTTGCTGAAGCAGAGAAATAAAAACCGTAAAATCTTAGCAGACCAGTTTTTAAGTTCTTTTGACAGATATTATGTCTTCGAATCGGTATACCAGAAAGAAGCTGATTTTTTCTCTAAATATGAAAAGGCAAAACCAATCGGACTCCCGTTAATGGTTAATAAAAGAAAAGACAGACAGAATAAAAAGAGCAGAGATTTTATCAATATTGTTTATGCGGGATCCTTAACTAAAAAAGAGCGTCCGCCTCAGGGATGCTTAGATTTGCTGGTAAAAAGTTCAGACAGGATACAGATTCATTTATATCACAGAGGAGACTGTGATGATGTGATTAATGACTACTGCAGAAAATATAAGGGGAAAATCAGGAATCATGGAGCGGTATCTTCGGAGCTTTCTTATGAAGCGATTAATAACGCTGATATTTTAATAAGTATCAGTACGTATTCCGGAGACCAGATCTCAGGGAAGACATTTGATTATATATCTACAGGTAAGCCAGTCCTGTTTTTTTATTATAAAAAAACAGACCGGAATAAAATGATATTTGATAAGTATCAGCTGGCGCTGTGTGTTTCGCTGAGAGATAGAGATATAGGGAGTGCTGTAAAAGATATAAATGATTTTATTTTATGCAGTGCGGGGAAACAGGCGGAGTTTGAAGATGTTTGTAAGATGTATGAAGATTATGATCCGAAAAAGATTGCTGAGGTTATATTTGATTGAGGATAAAGGATGAAAGTGTTAGTAATAACGCATGGAAACAATTCACTATATGGAGCAGCAACCAGTCTGAAGCTGCTGCTGCAAAATTGTCAGTGGGAGTTTGATATAGTTTATTCCCGGCATGTAAAGTACCATACAACGAGAGAAGAAATGCTTGCATATACAGGAAATAAGGCTGGGCAGGCGTTTTGTATTTTTTTGCCATTTGTGGAAAAGTGTATAAGCAGTTCAGTCAGATTTTATAACAGGATAAGATATTTCCTGTTTCGGATACTGATATTTTTTGATCATTTTAAGCTGCAGAAAATCATAAAAAAAGGCGATTATGACTATATTTTGCTAAATTCTCTGGTTCTGTATCCGCTGATAAACAAAAGAAATAAGTTTGTCTGCTATATCAGGGAAATGTGCACTGCTCAAGGGATGCTGAAGAAAAACATGATTAAGAAACTTGAACAGGCAGAGAAACTGATTTTTATTGATCCGTCTTTAACTGAACCTCTGGAAGAGGTAAGCACAGTCCGTCTCGTTATCAATAATCCGTTTGACATGAAAAGAGCAGGGCAGATCAGTCTGGATAGAGCAAGAAAGCAATTCCCGCAGATTGATCATGGCAAAATTGTAATAACAATAGCCGGAATGATCCTGCCAGTGAAAGGGGTATCCTTTGTTATTGATGTATTCAAAAAAATGAAAAGAAAAGATCTGATTCTTGCTATAGCAGGGGCCGGAATGAATAAAACCTATATAGAAGAATGCCATAAAAAGGCGGATAGCTGTAACAATATCTGTTTTCTGGGGGAACAGAAAGATATGGATTTTGTATATAGGATTTCTGATTATATTATAAGGGCAGAAGAATATTTTGTGACGGGACGGACTGTCTATGAAGGCTTATATGCGGGATGCGGTCTGATTGTTCAATCAAAAAAAGAAGATGATAAGAACAAAATGCAGGAGTATGAACGTTTTCAGGATAGAATTTACTTTTATCAGGCAAGGAATGAAGATTCACTTATTAAGATATTTGAAACATTGCCGGAAGAGAAAAGAATGACCAGGGTTTTTCTTTCAAATACAGAAGAATATGCGAAAAAAGTAACAGCCTTTTTAGAAGACTGATGAAAGGATCTACAGCAGATGTATAAAGATTATTTACTAAAAAAAATAAAAGATAAAACACTTGCTGCCGGAGTGATAGGGCTTGGTTATGTGGGTCTTCCTCTTGCGGTTGAAAAGGCAAAAGCGGGTTTTAAAACAATCGGATTTGATGTACAGATCCAAAAAACAGAAATGGTGAATAAGGGACATAATTATATTGGTGATGTAGTGGATTCTGATCTGGAGTATCTGGTCAAGGCAGGAAGGCTTTTTGCCACAGCAGATTTTTCTTTGCTGCGGGATGCAGATTTTATAGCGGTATGTGTTCCGACTCCGCTGGATATACATCAGGAACCGGATATTAGTTATGTCAAAGATTCAGCGATAGAAATTTCAAAATACTTAAAGCCTGGAACAATGGTTGTGCTAGAGTCTACGACTTATCCAGGTACGACAGAAGAATTAATAAAACCTATTTTAGAAGAAGGTTCCGGTCTTCAGTGCGGCCGGGACTTTTACCTTGGATTCAGCCCGGAGAGAGTGGACCCGGGTAATCTGATATATAAAACGAAAAATACGCCGAAAGTAGTAGGCGCTGTAGGCGAAGATGCTGCAGAAGTAATCAGTACAATGTACCAGGCAGTTCTTGAGAGCGATGTGTTTGTAGTTTCATCTCCTGCAGTTGCTGAGATGGAAAAGATACTCGAAAATACATATCGAAATGTTAATATAGGGCTTATTAATGAAATCGGACGGCTATGTAAAGAGATGGGCATATCTGTATGGGAAGTTATTGAGGCGGCTAAGACAAAGCCGTATGGTTTTCAGCCGTTTTATCCAGGGCCGGGGCTTGGAGGCCACTGTATACCTCTGGACCCATATTACCTTACATGGAAAGCAAGGGAATACGGATTTCATACTACTCTGATTGAGAACTCTATGGTGATTAATGATTCCCAGCCGGAATATTGTGCTGAGCGGGTCATGTACATCCTGAATCAGCATAAGAAGGCAGTAAATGGAGCAAAAATACTGATGCTGGGAGTCAGCTATAAAAATGATATAGATGACTGCCGGGAATCTCCGGCAATCAGGGTTATGAAAGAACTGCGAAAAGCGGGTGCACAGGTGCAGTATTATGATCCCTGGGTTCCTGAATTTAAGAATGTGTATGGGCAGAGCATGAAAGGGATAGAAATTCTTACACCGCAGGCAGTAGCAGATGCAGATCTTGTAGTAATTACAGCGGCACATCATAATGTGGATTATGAGATGGTGCAGAAGAATGCAAAAATGATATTTGATACGAAAAATGTAATGGCAGATATACAGAACAGGGAAAATATAGAGGTGCTGTAGTAATGCATCAGTAGTGATAGAAAGGCGGGATAAGGAATGCGGTATGCATTAATCGGATGCGGAAGAATATCTCCGAATCATATTGCAGCAGCAAAGGCGAATCATCTGGAGCTGGCAGGAATCTGTGATGTAAATGAGAAGGCAATGTATGACAGGGCTGTACAATTTAATCTTGCTGGCGTTCACCAGTATACTGATTATCTGGAACTGCTGGAAAAGGAGAAGCCGGAGCTTGCAGCAATTGCCGCGGAATCTGGAAAACATGCGTCAATCGCGCTTGACTGTATAGATGCAGGATGTAATCTTATCATAGAAAAGCCTGTGGCTCTGTCTATTGCTGATGCTGATGCAGTCATAAATGCAGCGCAGAAAAAAGGGCTGAAAGTCTGTGTCAGCCACCAGAACCGCTTTAATAAGTCGATACAGAAAATTCGGGATGCTCTTGATATGGTGTGCTACCCGTCAAGTAGACAATCTAAAAAAATAAAAATTTTTTCTACC
>CAJTVR010000123.1 GCA_910580075.1 uncultured Eubacterium sp.
CTTTAAGCCCACCAAATAAAAAAAACGGCGTCTTTGGTGGGTGTGATTTGGCACGCCTAAATATCAGAACCATAGATTTCCCTTCAAACCCGTTTTGAGTTTGGAGGCATTTTTTGTTTGTAAGTAGTAGCTTTTATTTTCATATGCTTTACCGGGGCTGGGTGGATTATCTGATAATAAAAATCCCCGTCAGCACATGGGGGCTTTATGATTTAAAAATAGGAGCCAAAAATCAACATAATAAAATTAAATTCTCCACAAACCGTAGAGGTGTGACAGCCTCTGCGGTTTTTCTTTTGTCGTTTTTTGCAAGAATACGTCATAAGGCTGTTTGGTGTAGCGGTTGCCGTTCACCGCCTGCCAATCTGGATTTTCAACAAAAAATTCAGATTGGAGGAAAGGAATATGGAGGGTAACCGCCCAAAAAGAAGAAAGGATAAGTATAATCCTTATACTATATGCGAGAAAGACGGACAGTATTACGTTTCATTCAAAGATGGACAAGGTGTTTTACATAAGCTTGAAATCAGCAAGGCGCTGTATGACACGTTTGATTCTTTTGAATTAAACGATCTGGTATATCTCAACGTGGTGGACAGGCATATTGAGCAGTCCGAGGTATGAGAAGCAACGCTGAATGTGAGGGCAGTCCAAAAGCCGGAGGGCATAGAGGAAGTCGTGCTGAAAAAGATCCAGGCTGAAACATTACATACGGCAATGAAAAAACTGCCGGAAATGCAGCGGCGCAGGATGCAGCTGTATTATTTTGAGGGCATGACTTACGAGCAGATAGCGAGGAAGGAGGGCTGTACCAAAATGCCAGTCAAGCGTTCCATCGAAGCAGGGATTGAACGCCTGAAAAAAGAATTGAAAAAAATTTAAAATCAGGTAGCTGCTTTTTGCCTTTAAGTGAGGAAACAGGTGAGGGAGATAAAAATCCCTTGCCTGTTTTCCGCTTTTATGCACATGGGTTTTGTGCGTGGAGGGATGCCCGAAGGGTGTTTCCGTTATGCGGTGGATGGGTTTGCACTTTGAAAATTTCATACCCATTCACCAAGCACATTCCTGTTGTTATCGTGATGAGCGTAAGCCACGTTAGCAGGTACGCCATGAGCTGGATGGGGATAGGGGCAGCGGAATCGCACAGACAGAAAAAATTGGTTTGCGGCTGTACTATCCCAATTTAGGGAGCGGGAAATACCGGGCTATAACTATCAGTTTGCTACTGATAAGGCGATAACAGGCAGCAGGGACAATGATACTCCTGTCCAGTCACAAGTCGAGCGTTAGAAGCGTCGCAACAAATGAGGGCGGCTCCGGGCGATCCCCGGAGGGGTGCGAATCCCGTGGAGCTGGCCAGCAGCCAGCCGTTTGGTGACTTCCCTATATCTGCCGCAAAAGAGGCAGATATGAAAGCCGGGGTGTCGGGGACAAATAGGCGTTACTTATTGACTTCCGCGAGCAACGAGCCAAGCGGACGTGCTTGCACGGACATTTGGCGACTGCCGCGAGAGCCGGCAGCTATGCTGCTGGCATGTGGAGGATAAGAGATATGTCAGTAAAAATATACCGGGGAGAGATGTATTATGCGAATTTAAACCCCGTGGTAGGTTCAGAGCAGGGCGGCTACCGCCCTGTCCTCATTATCCAGAACAATACCGGGAATCTCCACAGCCCTACTGTGATTGTGGCGGCAATGTCAGGGAAGATCAGCGAAAAGCCTGATTTGCCCACACATCATAAGGTAAAGCCATTTGCAGGGCTGAAAGAAGAATCCCTTGTGCTTCTGGAGCAGATACGGACGATAGACAAAAAGCGTTTGCAGGATTATATCGGGCGGCTGAACCGGGTGGATATGGAGCAGGTAGACCGCTGCCTTGCATTGAGCCTTGAGCTGTATGCCGCCAGCGGCGGAACCGGAAAGCGGCCTTAAAAGGCAGAGGGGCGGGCAGGATATGCCTGCCCCATGCTACATAGGGAGGGAAAGGAGGCATATTATGCGGCCAGCAGAACAGCAGGTGATAGAGAAAGAAGTAAACGGGTGCCAGATAACGCTGTCTTTTTCGGCAAGTCCGGTAAACGGGGTGATTGAAAAAATACAGTCTATTTTATCCAACGCATATGATGAGAGGGTGCAGAATGACCTGACGGGCATTGTCGGCGCAGGGGTTCCTTGCAGGTGACAATGCCAGCGGATGACACTATAAATTTTGAAATCGCACATTTGCGGCAGAAAGAGTTCCTTCCTATAATAATGGCATACATGGATAGCCATGAAACGAACCTTGAAAAATTCATATAGTGCATCCCGTAGAAATCAATTACGGGAGGATATAGCCAATGAAAAGAGTTTACACTTTATACCGGGTTTCCACAAAAAAGCAGGTAAACGTCAGCGAGAACCACGACAACGACATCCCCATGCAGAGGGGAGCCTGCAAGGAGTTTGTGAAATATCAGCAGGGTTGGGAAATCGTGAAGGAATACGAGGAAAAAGGCGTTTCCGGGTTTAAAGTTTCCGCAAAGAACCGTGACGCAATCCTTGACTTGCAGGAGGCGGCATTGAATAAGGAATTTGACGTGCTGCTTGTGTTCATGTTTGACCGTATCGGACGCATTGACGATGAAACGCCGTTCATTGTGGAATGGTTTGTCAAGACGGCAGGCGTAGAGGTTTGGAGCGTCAAAGAGGGCGAGCAGAGGTTTGAAACGCACGTTGACAAGCTGACAAATTATATCCGGTTCTGGCAGGCGTCCGGCGAGAGCGAAAAGACTTCCATCCGAATCAAGACCAGAATCCAGCAGTTGAAATTAGACGGACTATATACGGGCGGTGCGCTGCCTTATGGATACCGGATTGTGCCGAGCGGGACGAAGAACCGGAAAGGGCAGGAGCTGAAGAAATATGAAATCGACCTTGAGCAGTATGTGGTGTACCGGAAGATTGTGGAAAAGACAATCAACAACGGCACAGGCAGTTACGTCATGGCGCATTTCCTGAACGATCAGGGATATAAGACGGCCAACGGGAAGAAATTCACCAGCAAGTCGATTCTGCGGATACTGTCAGCGTCGCTTCCGAGGGGCTGCACCAGCGAGGGCGAAACGTCGGAAGCATTGCAGAGGTTAAGGATTATCAGTGACGAAGAAGCGGCAAGGATTGACGAGATTCTGAAACAGCGGGCGCAGGTGGATGAAGAAAAACGCCAGCTTGCCATACGGACAAAGGGCGAGGCAATGTTATCCGGCAATATTTTCTGCCAGCATTGCGGCGGGAGGATAACGACCACCCACCATAAAGACCACTATTTCCGCAAGGACGGGAGCGAATACCTGAAAGACGTGTTGAAGTACCGCTGTTACCACAAGGCGAACAAACTTTGCGAGTGCGAGGGGCAGACAAACTACATTGCCGCAAAGGTGGATGAAGCAGTCAGCCGGATCATGCGTCAGGTATTCGAGGGCATGGACGGTGCGCCTGAGGAAGAAAAGTACAAGGAAATCCTGAAAAAACAGCAGGCGGCGCATAACGCCAGCAGACGGAAAACAGCCTTTGAACTGGACAAGGATAAAAAGCAGTTGGAAGTCTTGCAGCGTGAGATTGGGAAAACCCTGTTAGGGGAAAGCCTTTATTCGCCGGAAGATTTGAAAGAAGCAATCTCCGTGGTAAAGATAAGGATTGCAGACAGCGAGGAACGTCTGGAAAAACTGGACAGCGACATGAACCAGAAAAAAGAAATGGTAGAAGCCATATTGCCAGCCTACCGCCGCTTTAAGAGCTGGGCGGAGGAATTTGATACGGCGGACTTAGACCAGAAGAAAATGATTGCCTGCCAGTTGTTCGACAAGATTGAGCTGGGGAAGGATTATAACATTATCATGCACATGAATGTTACCTACCAGCAGTTTTGCTCCGAGTGGAAATCGAAAAACAGCAATCAGGTTACAGCCTGATGATGATATAAATGTGTGCTTTTCATTGAGCCGAGCATTATGCGTATATCCTGTCGTTTATATAGAAAGTAAGAGCTGGAATGAAAAGCACAGTACACAAAATTTTCCAAAATTAAAAAAAAGTGCTTGCAAAAGAAATGAAAACATGATAATATATCTAAGTCGTGAGAGCGACACAAGAGAGAATATTTCTCCCACTCTTATCGGTGTGCGAGCGCACCCGTTGGTAGAGCACACGGCTGTTAACCGTGGGGTTGTTGGTTCGAGCCCAACTCGGGGAGTTAAAAAAGCCCGTAAACAGTAGTGTTTACGGACTTTTTTGTTTATTAATTAAGATTGTATAATTGAAAAAGCGTGTTATAATAGATATATAAAGGCAGGTATATATCATGGACATAGCAAAACAGATTATTGATCAGAGAATAAACAGGATTCACAATTAAATGTGGTATTGTTTCAATCAAAGTACTCAAGAAAATTAGATACTGATAGTAATTTTCCTGCTAATGCGATTGAAAAAGCTGTAAATACTATAAAATGTGTGTTTGATCCATCTACACGAATCAGATTAAATGTTCAGAGCCAGAAAAAAGTGGAAGAAATTCAATCTTTTATATTAGATGGTGCTATTCCCTATGTTACTTTTGTAATGCTTAATAATAGCTTGTCATGGAATCAGGACGGTCAGAATCATATTAACAATGCCTTTGCTGGTCAGGGACAGGTAACAATGATTTGTAAGAAATTTAGTTTTAATGCGTTGCAGGATCAGAATTGGATGGTTAAAACTGAGGATTTACAAATTATAAATGGCGGGCAGACATGTAAAACGATACATCAAACGGTAAAAGAAAATCTTGATCTGGATTTTTCGCAGACATATTTATTAGTACGTCTTTATGAGGTAGAAGATACTGAAAATCCAGGTATTATTCAGGATATTATTTATGCGACGAACAGCCAGAATCCGGTAGATTTTAGAGATTTAAAATCAAATGATGTGTGCCAGCGGATTTTGGAAACAGGCGCACATGATTTAGGATATGTTTATAAGAGGAAGCGGGATAGCACATTAAATATAAATGTAATCCCATCAACTGTAGCAGCTGAAGCTGTTTTCGCAGTATGGAGAGAAAGCCCGCTATAAAGAAGGAATCAAAGAACATCGATTATATAGCCAGTATTTAATGGCATATATGACTGGCAAACAATTATTAAAGATATTTGATATAACCATACCACAAATTACGCATGTCAATTTTAACGAATTAAAAAATTTCTTTGAGCAGAACAAAGCGCTGATGTATAGTAATGCAGAACGGGCTATGGCGGACATCTTAAAGGATTACTTTAATAATGATAATCTGTCGGAAATAGACGGGCGGACTATGGCGGCAGCATTCAGGCGGTTTGATATCATGGAGCGTTATCTAAAAAATGAAACATGGTGGGAGCAAAATATGTATCTGGATAATATGTAACTAGCAGATATGGTGTGTGAACACTGTTTTAAATAAAACGTATTCAGAAAGGAGAGGAATATGAAAAAAAATTATATTTTATGGCTATCAGTTTCAGCCTTTATTATGCTTGTTCTGCCCTGGATGGCAGTGACCTTTGCAAATGGAGATTCTGGAATGGCAGTATGTTTTCTTTTGTTTTACGGGGTCAATCCAATCTATTCTGTAATAATCGGAGGATTTGCAGGAAAAAATATGAAACATCTATGGTCTCTGCCAGTTATATCAGCGGTTCTGTTCCTGGCTGGTACGTGGATGTTATTTGATATGGGTGAGCCTGATTTTATGTTTTATGCGGCAGTTTATTTTGTTTTTGGAGTATTTACGATGCTGTTTACATCGTTTATTAAAAACAGGACAGCTTACAGACAAGTATAAGCAGTTCTGCAGGCTTGAAATAAAAAACTTGACATTTTAGTAAATACTCCCTATAATGCATATATTCAGATGAATAAAGGAAAAAGCTGTGACAGGAACAAGTAAGAATAAGCGGAACATACAGAAAGCAACCGGATGATGAGAGGTGCATGGGAAACTTATTACGAATACATCCTGGAGCTCTGCACTGAACAGACAGGCTGTTTTATGCCGGTACTTATTAGGCTGCAGCGGGATGACACCCGTTATTGTGTTAAAGTATTTATAGATACTGAAAGAGGCAGTACATGTGAATGGACTGTAAATGAAGGTGGTACCACGGGAAAATATGCCCGTCCTTATTGATAATTTATCAGTGAGGACGGGTTTTTTGATTGGAAAGGAAGGAAAATATGACATTATATGATGAATTAACAGCCAGAAATCTGATTGCACAGGTAACTGATGAGAATGAAATTAAAGAACTCATTAATCATGGAAAAGCCACATTTTACATTGGCTTTGATCCTACAGCGGATAGTCTGCATGTAGGGCATTTTATGGCTCTCTGTCTGATGAAACGACTGCAGATGGCAGGAAATAAGCCGATTGCGTTAATCGGAGGCGGTACAGGCATGATTGGAGATCCGTCCGGCCGGTCTGATATGCGTCAGATGATGACGCCGGAAATCATTCAGCATAACTGCGACTGCTTTAAAAAGCAGATGAGCAGATTTATTGATTTTTCAGACGATAAAGCATTAATGGTCAATAATGCCAGCTGGCTGATGGATTTAAATTATATTGACGTATTGCGGGAAGTCGGAGCACATTTTTCAGTAAACAGAATGCTGACCGCAGAATGTTACAAACAGCGTATGGAAAAGGGACTGAGCTTTTTAGAGTTTAATTACATGATTATGCAGAGTTATGATTTTTATGTATTATACCAGAAATACGGCTGTAATATGCAGTTTGGTGGTGACGACCAGTGGAGCAATATGCTTGGAGGAACAGAATTAATCCGTCGCAAACTTGGCAAAGATGCTTATGCAATGACAATTAATCTGCTGCTGAATTCCGAAGGAAAGAAAATGGGGAAAACACAGTCCGGAGCTGTATGGCTTGATCCGGATAAAACTTCTCCATTTGATTTTTACCAGTACTGGAGGAATACTGCGGATGCTGATGTATTGAAATGTCTGCGGATGCTGACATTCCTGCCATTAGAGCAGATTGATGAAATGGATCATTGGGAAGGCAGCCAGTTAAATACAGCAAAAGAAATACTTGCATTTGAATTAACAAAACTCGTACACGGTGAGGAAGAAGCTCAGAAAGCGCAAAGCGGTGCGCGCGCCTTATTTTCAGGGGCTGGAAATACAGCAGATATGCCTGTTGCGGAACTGACTCATGCTGACCTGACAGATGATTCCATTGACCTGATTTCACTGCTTGTAAAAGCAAATCTGGCTGCGAGCCGTTCAGAAGGACGCCGTGCTATTGAACAGGGAGGCGTATCCGTGAACAATGTGAAAGTAACGGATATTAAAGCATCTTATACTGCTGAAGATTTAACTGCTGAAGAATCATTTATCGTAAAAAGGGGAAAAAAGAAGTTTATGAAAATTGTATTTCATAGTTAACAGCAGCTGTCTGTCAGATTAGTCAAAAAATCAGATAAAATATAACTCAATCATTTTCATATAGGAAAGAAGAAGTCCTGGAATCAGAAGAGACAGAGAGCTGCCTTTCTGGAATCCGGGACTTCTTAAAATAAATCTTATTAGCTCAGGCAAAATAAAAAGCCCCGAAACTTTAAGTTCCGGGGTTTTAAGAGGCGCAGACCGGATTTGAACCGGTGAATCAGGGTGTTGCAGACCCACGCCTTACCACTTGGCTACTGCGCCGTACAAAGGCGACAATCGGATTTGAACCGATGAATCAGGGTGTTGCAGACCCACGCCTTACCACTTGGCTATGTCGCCTTATGCTGTTATAAATACGGCTGAATGACCCCAACGAGAATCGAACTCGTGTTACCGCCGTGAAAGGGCGATGTCTTAACCGCTTGACCATGGGGCCGTATATAATATATAAATATTAGTGACCTAACGAAAGATATGTTATCATATGTCAAAGTATTTGGCAAGAGGAAATTTGCTTTTTGTGAAATTTTTTTATGACAATATGCGACAGCATGCAGAGTGTGTCTGAAAATGCTCTAGCAAGGTACTATAAAAATTTATTGCAAAATGCAGATGTACATATTATAATGGCATATAAGTGAGCCGAATGTTATACAGTATTTCATAAAGAGAAAATTTAAATGCAGGAATTAAGAGGCAGAAAGGGTGGACAGAATGGAATTATTTGATAAATTAGGTGATACAATTGTATCAGTATCAAAAGACGCAACACAAAAAGCAAAAGATTTATCGGATCTGGCAAGATTACGAATGGAAATGCGTGCCAAAAAAGATTATATTAATAAACTGTATCAGGAAATAGGAAAGCTGTACTATGAACTGCATAAAGACGATGAAAACAAAGAATTTGACGACCATATGCAGCTGGTCAAAGAGGCACTTGACAGCCTTGAAGAGCTGAACAGACAGGCAGGACAGATTAAAGGAACTGTCAGATGTGAAAACTGCAGCCAGTATATGCCGGTAGAAGCCGATTTCTGCAGCAAATGCGGAGCCAAACTGGTTAAACCGCAGGCAGAAGAATTTAAAATGGATGATGAAGAGGAAGAATTCGGGAACATAGCAGATACCGAAGCATTCGAAGAGGAAAAGACAGTATCATTTGAGGAAAAATCAGATTTGTCAGAAACTGTGGCGACTGTTGAAGAAACAACTGCTATTGACGAAAATTAATCTGTCGTACTCAATAATTATGAAATTAAATCTGAAAAAGAAAAAATATATAAGGCTAAATTCAGTTATCAAAATCAGATCTGAAAAAGAGA
Source organism: uncultured Eubacterium sp. (assembly GCA_910580075.1). Taxonomy (GTDB): domain Bacteria; phylum Bacillota; class Clostridia; order Lachnospirales; family Lachnospiraceae; genus Eubacterium_J. Next base: position 8,806 of record CAJTVR010000123.1, read on the forward strand.
AAATTTTAAAGCAAAATTAAGTTATTAAATGAAGAAATATAAATTCATCCACTAACATCCGGTTCTTTCTTAACTTTGGATATACCATATTTGGCTGGCTGTTCAGATTTTGCTGGAAATATAATGTTCCGGCGAAACGACATCTGGCAGTATATCCGGACATGAGAAAGAAAACAGCCGGGTGGAGAAACTTTTTCCTTTTTCTGTGACTCCAAAGAACTGTTAGAAATTCTTAATTTTCTGCCCGATACCCAGGATTTGGGGCTCAATGTCTGCCACAGACCCCAAGCAGAAAATTTAGAATTTCTTACTGTTTGCAGGCGGAACAGAAAAAGGAAAAAGTTTCTCCGCCCAGCGTCCGGGAAACCTATACATGACACTAAAAATAATATCAATCAATAATAAAGAAGCCACCATAGAATAGGAGGGTTACACAAAATCAGTTATGAACAGTAAAGGCAGATTTTATATGACAACGGCGATTGCTTATGCTTCAGGAAAGCCGCATATTGGAAATACTTATGAAATTGTACTGGCAGACGCTGTTGCACGTTTTAAGCGTCAGCAGGGATATGAAGTGTTCTTTCAGACAGGAACAGATGAACACGGCCAGAAAATTGAATTAAAGGCACAGGAAGCAGGCGTTACGCCAAAAGAATATGTAGATAAAGTAGCAGATGAGATTAAGAAAATCTGGGATCTTATGAACTGTTCTTATGATAAATTCATCCGTACGACAGATGAATATCATGAAAAACAGGTACAGAAGATGTTTAAGAAGATGTATGACAAAGGTGATATTTATAAAAGCTCCTATGAGGGACTGTACTGTACACCTTGTGAGTCTTTCTGGACAGAATCCCAGTTAAAAGACGGCAAATGCCCGGACTGCGGACGTGAAGTAAAACCGGCAAAAGAAGAAGCATATTTCTTTAAAATGAGTAAATATGCTGACCGCCTGATTGCTCATATCCAGGAACATCCGGAATTTATACAGCCGGTTTCCAGAAAAAATGAAATGATGAATAACTTTCTGCTTCCCGGCCTGCAGGATTTATGCATATCCAGAACATCGTTTAAATGGGGCATACCGGTAGATTTTGATGATAAACATGTCATTTATGTCTGGCTTGATGCGCTGACGAATTATATTACTGGTATTGGATATGACTGTGACGGACAGTCCGATGATTTCTTTGAAAAGAACTGGCCTGCGGATTTACATCTGATTGGCAAAGATATCATCCGTTTCCATACAATTTACTGGCCGATTTTCTTAATGTCTCTGGATCTCCCGCTGCCAAAACAGATATTTGGACATCCGTGGCTGATTCAAAGTGACGGGAAAATGAGCAAGTCGAAAGGCAATGTATTATATGCAGATGAATTAGCAGAATTTTTCGGCGTTGATGCAGTCCGGTTCTTTGTGCTGCATGAGATGCCGTTTGATAATGACGGGTTAATTTCCTGGGAACTGATTGTGGAAAGACTGAATTCTGAGCTGGCAAATACACTTGGAAATCTGGTAAACCGTACGATTTCTATGAGTAATAAATATTTTGACGGTATTGTATCAGCATCAGGAGTGACAGAAGATGTGGATGCTGATTTGAAAGAAACAGTGACAGCAGCAGTACAGAAAGTGTCTGCTAAAATGGATGAGCTAAGGATTGCAGACGCTATGACAGAAATCTTTAATCTGTTTAAACGCTGCAATAAATACATTGATGAAACAACTCCGTGGATACTGGCAAAAGATGAAGCGAAAAAACCGCGACTTTCCGAAGTAATGTATAACTTAACGGAAAGTATCACGATTGGCGCAACGTTACTGAAAAGTTTTATGCCGGATACTGCAGAAAAGATTTTCAGCCAGTTAAATACCAAAGCTGTAGATTTTGACAGCCTGGGTACGTTTGGAAATTATGCCAGCGGTACAAAAGTAACGGACAAGCCGGAAATTCTGTTTGCAAGACTTGATATCAGTGAAGTTATGGATAAGGTGAACGCACTGCATCCTCCTGTAACAGAAGAAGATGAAACAGCGCAGGCTGATGGCCCGGTTATTGATATAGATCCGAAAGATGAAATTGCTTTTGAAGATTTCGGAAAAATGCAGTTTCAGATTGGAGAAATTATCGAGTGCAAAGCTGTGGAAAAATCCAAAAAGCTGCTTTGTTCCCAGGTAAGAATCGGCAGCCAGGTAAAACAGATTGTGTCCGGTATCCGCAAACATTACTCTCCGGAAGAAATGACAGGTAAAAAAGTAATGGTACTGGTAAACCTGAAACCGGCTAAGCTGGCAGGCGTGTTATCAGAAGGCATGATTTTATGTGCAGAAGACGAAAACGGCCAGCTTGCTCTGATGGTACCTGATAAGATGATGCCGGCAGGGGCTGAAATCTGCTGATACAGGTAAGAAGATCATCCTTACTGCTGTAGAATTAAAATATGATTTTATAATCCCAGTAACACAGATATACCCTGTTACCGGGATTATTTTAAATTTATGGAATCAGTATAGGTTAACCGGACGCCGGGCGGAGAAACTTTTTCCTTTTTCTGTTCCGCC
>CAJTVR010000124.1 GCA_910580075.1 uncultured Eubacterium sp.
TCTATTGTCACACACTTTGCCCTTACAGTCGAGGTATGCACTATCTACCGTTTACATCATTAAACCTGAAACAAAGATTGGAAATAAATTAAAAAATGAATTAAAGGCATGTAAAAAAGCTTCAAGAGCATTTAAGTACACGATTACTAACAAAAAGAACACTATAAAGATGACACATAGTTCTTTTAAATCTTTGACAGCTTATATAAAAGCTAAGTTTCAATCAACATGTGATAAAGTTATCGGCATTGAACAGAATGGAGTTATTAAAAATATAGAATTTGATACCGCTGACTACAGTATGAATATTTATGTAACAGATAATATTGCATCCGAATATTCTTATGGCATGGCAGCACTGAAAGAAAACTATTTGGAGGATGTTTTATATTATGCTAAGATGTATGGATTATTTTTCGGTGCAGAAGATCCAGATGAGATACAGATCAAGGTATTAGATGTTTATACTGAGGAAGTCATTTTTAATAACTTTCCCGCATATATGTAATGAAGATCATTTGGTTGTAGTGTTGTTAGAAAAAACAGAAAGTTTCAATTATATATTATAACTATGTAACAACCATTGCTGGCAGTAATTGCCCGCATCGTCTAGCCATAAGACAGCAAAACAGGAGTGGGAACCCGCAAGGGTTCTCATTTTTGCGTCTTGGCTGAATGGAAAAACTTATGGAAGGAGGGATGGAGGATTATGGACAAGATTACCCTTGCAGTAATAAGTTTGATTGCGGCAGTGATAGCAGAAATTGTGAAAGCAGAGGAGGAATAAAATTATGGCAGCAAATGTTGAAACAATGTTTTCCGTTAGGGAAAAACCGTGGCATGGGATCGGGACAGTGGTACAGGACGCACCAGGTTCCAGGGAAGCGATACAGCTTGCAGGGCTGGACTGGCAGGTAGTTCAGGGAGACGTATGCACAGACAGCGGGGAGCCGATCGCAGGTTACAAGGCAAACATCCGCAGTGCCGACCGGAGTGTGCTCGGAGTGGTGAGCGACCGTTATCAGGTTGTGCAGAATGAAGAGGCGTTTGCATTTACGGATGGTTTGCTTGGCGAAGGGGTCACTTACGAGACCGCAGGGGCATTACAGGGTGGAAAGCGTGTATTTTTGTTAGCGCGTCTTCCGCAGCGGTTTATCATTGCGGGGGACGAGATCATGCCATACTTCGTTATTATGAATTCCCATGATGGGAGCTGTGCGGTCAAGGCAGCGATGACGCCGGTGCGGGTGGTTTGCCAGAATACGCTGAACCTGGCGTTTCGGACGGCAAAGCGCACCTGGACGGCAAGGCACACGTCCAATATCAAGGGCAGGATTGAGGACGCGCGGGCAACGCTCCAGTTTGCGGAGAAGTACATGGCGGAAATGGGGAAGGGCATAGACAGCCTGGCGCAAGTCAGGCTGAGTGACCGGAAGGTGATGGAGTATCTTTCGGAGTTCTTCCCGGTGACAGAGGATATGAGTGCGGCGCAAAAGAAAAACAGTCTGGTCTTGCTGAACGATATGAAGGCGCGGTATTTTGATGCGCCGGATTTGCAGGAGACAGGCAAAAACGGCTACCGCTTTATTAACGCGGTGTCTGATTTTGCTACACATGCGCAGCCGATCCGTAAGACAAAGAACTATAAGGAAAACCTGTTCTTAAAGACGGTGGAAGGCAATCCTATGATCGACAAGGCTTACCAGATGGTATTGTCTGCATAGAGTGTTGCCGGATGGAATGGGCAGTCAGATACAGGCAGGGAGGCAGTTGGAAGCGCTTCCCTGTCTGTTGCACAGTGGAAGCAGAAAGGGGACAGAGAAGATGTATATGAAAATTTCTACAGCAAACATGGGGCGTGAAGAGTGGCTCCAACTGAGGAAGACCGGGATTGGGGGATCGGATGCAGGCGCAGTCTGCGGAATGAACCCGTACAGCAGCCCGGCAAAAGTGTTCCAGGATAAGGTTAGCAGTGCCGTTTCAGAGCTGGACAGTGAAGCGGTTAGGCAAGGGAATGACCTGGAAGATTATGTGGCAAGGCGGTTTATGGAGGTGACGGGGCTGAAAGTGCGCCGCTCCAATTATTTGTACCGCAGCGCTGAACATCCGTTTATGGTTGCAGATGTAGACCGTCTGGTTGTTGGGGAAGATGCTGGGCTGGAATGCAAGACAGCCAGCGCATACAGCGCGGGGCAGTGGAAGGATGGGAATATTCCGCTCCATTATATTTTGCAGTGTATGCATTATGGCTCTGATATAATAGGACTAAATCAGAAAGAACCCAACAGCAAGGGGGACGCTGGATTTAGTCCTGTTTTAATTTTATCATGAGGAGGTATTTAATGCAAGGAAAAAGAGATGATAATATGGTACAGAGCCAGACGGATAAGAGGTTGAAATCAATCAAAGTATTGTATTCAAACTCACACACGGACCGCCCTAAAATCAGCATAGAGGGGAAGTGGCTGGAACAGATCGGATTTCATATCGGTGACAGGCTGCAGATAAGTTATGGAAATAAATATATTTTTATCAGCCATGCCGCAGATGATAATCAGATACTGGCAGTGAATGAGCCAGTGAGTGCATATATGGCAGAGACAGGAAATAGCCTGGACACTGAACAGGATGGTGCCTGCAAGAGACAGGAAAATATGAAAAGCAGGCAGATAAAAGTTACTTCTTCCATACATGTGAGACAGACAGCGGGGTATGGCGGACCGCTTTATTATCCGGAGCGTTCCAAAATCAGCATGGAAGGAAAATGGCTGGAAAAAGCAGGCTTTTTTACTGGAAAAAGGATTCAGGTGGAGTATCAGGAAAATTTCATCTGCATGTATCCGGCAGTCTGAAAACGGCAAAATGAAGAAATGCTGTGCCTGAATACGCTTTTATGGCAAAACGGTTCAGGCCGTGCCGGCGGGGGCTGTGAAAAAATGTATCAGGAAAGCCTGGCCGCAGGAATGTAGAATTAAATATGGCATTAAATAAAGAAGCAGAGCGGAATGGCCCTGCTTCTTTTGATTTTATTTAGAAAACATAATAACAGAAAACCAGAAAAAGCAGAGGAACGCCATTCCCTGCTTTTTTCTGTTTATGCCGGCAGGACGGGCTTTTTATATTTATGAATCAGAAAGAGAGGGATTTATCATGGCAGATATTCATTTTGATTATTTTACGGCAGCGGAAACTGAACAGTACTCTTTTTACCGGATACCAAAGGCATTGTTTACGGAAAGCCGTTTCCAGGGGCTTTCCTGCGAAGCAAAGATATTGTACGGCATGATGCTGGACCGTCTCGGGCTGAGCATCTGCAACCAGTGGTTCGACAGCCAGGGTCGCGCATACATATTCTTTACGGTCGAAGATGTGATGGGGATTATGGGCTGCCAGTCGCAGAAAGCGGTGCGCCTGATGAAAGAGCTGGACACCGCGGACGGAATTGGGCTGATCGAGAAAAAACGGATCGGGCTTGGCAGGCCAAACCGGATTTATGTGAAAAATTTCATGGCATGGGAACCCGGCGGCATGGGAACCGGTACGGCTGACGCAGGGCAAATGCAGCCGCATACAGCAGATAATCCGCATGGCACCTGTATATCCGGGAAAAAGGCGGCAGCGCCGGAAGGACCGCTTCATTGTGCCGGGGCAATGCCGGAAATGAAAGCGGATGCAGAAAAAGAAAATACAGCCGGGACCAATGCAGCCGCCATGCCGGAAACACAGGAAGGCCAGGAGGAAAACTGGCGGGTGTGCGGGGAAAACATGCCTGGGAATGAAAGACCTGGCAAAGCAGATGACAGCATATGCAGGGAAGAAAGCGGCGCGTATGAGGAAAACTGGTGGGACATGGAAGAAGATGCAGCTTCCGGTATAAAAAAATCATGGCAGGAGACGCCGCTGTGTAAAAGTTCTGCTGGTGCCGGTATGGATATTGAAAGTGTCACAGGCATTGCGGATGCTGTGGATATTGTGGATAACGTGGATAACTGCCGCACAGCCAGAAATTTCATGGATGAATATCAAAATCCAGAGCCGGAAACCCGCAGCGGGGAACATATTTTTGTTGATAAAACAGTGGAAGCTATGGTGCGGGAAATGCTGGGAGAACAAAAAACGGGGCCGTCCGGAGACGGTTTTAAATGCGTCCGGGAGCCGGGGATACAGAACGGCGGGGGACAGGATACCTTAATTGTGGAAACCGAAATGCCAAAACAGCGGGATTCAAAGCGTAATGATACTGAGTACAGTAAGACTGAGATCAATAAGACTGAAAAAAATAAAACTGATTTTCCTGCTGTGTATTCATCCCATCAATCTTATCCATCCTGTCAGTCCAGCCGGACAGATCTGTCCGGGCAGCATGCACAGGGCAGGAATCAGGCCGTCATGCCTGCAGACAGCGGGATGGATGGGATTGAAAGAAAAATAGACAGTTACCGCGAATACATACGGGAAAACATTGATTACCAGTGTTTCAGGCCGCAGGATGCGGAAAGCGTGGATGAGCTTGTGGAGCTGATGGCGGACACAATGATGGTTTCAGACAGGGGGACAGTCAGGATTGCCGGAGAGGAAAAACCGGCGCCCGCAGTGAAAAGCCGCTTTATGAAGCTGGCGCATTCGCATATTGAGTATGTCATGGAATGCCTGCAGAAGCACACAGGGAAGATCCGCAACATCAAGGCATACCTTCTGACTGCGCTTTATAATTCATCACTGACAATCGGCAGCTACTACCGTGCGGAAGTGAACCATGACCTTTATGGCCTGTATAGCTGCTGATGCCGGCGCAAGGCCGGAACCGGAGGGAGGGGAGATTTTGGGAAACCGCGCAGAATCACAGGAGCTTATCTGCCTGGGCAGCCGCATAAGGGAGCGGCGGCTGTCAGCAGGGCTGTCACAGGAGGCGCTTGCGGAAAAAGCGGGCATCAGCCCGAACACGGTCAGCCGGATTGAGGGAGGGCTGACGGAAATGTACGTGGAAACATTCCGGAAACTCGTGCATGCGCTCGGCGCGGATGCAGGCACGCTGCTCTGCCGTGAGGAAGAGCCGGACAGCGGGGACAGGCATGCAGAGGGCATTTTAAGGCGCATGCGGTGTATGGGAAAAGCGGAGCAGGAAGTTGTGGCACAGACCGTACACGCCCTGGCGGATGCCCTGGAAAAGAGGGGGCAGTAATAAAAAACAGCCGATTTCAACATGTATGGTGAGGGATTCCATCACATCTGCTGGGGAAAATACCGCGCAGATAAGGTAGAATGGCAGCATGGGAAAACAGCACGGCTGGATACGCCGCCTGTTACAGACATGCCGCATCCCATACCCGCAGAAAAGCGGCTCCGGCATGGGAAAAGGCAGCAAAGGGACAGCTTCGGGCACCGTAAAAAAAATGGGCGCGCTGGGGGCTGTTTTCTGCTGCCTTTTCCAGTTCATGCATACAGCAGATTTCCGGCCGCCCGTGGAAAGGCGGCTGGCATGCTGACATTAAGGGGACTGAAAAACATGGCGGAAACTGCGCCAACAAAATAAAAAATGCCTACAGTGCGGGAACTCCGGTTATCCGGAAAGCTGATTGCGGAAAAGGAAGTGGGGGAATGTGCCGGAATAGCGGCCTACCGGAACGGCTATGCCGTCTACCATGCGGGCAGGAACGCAACTGTATTCCGTATCCATGCATGCAGCGGGTACTGCTGTGATTCCGGCAGCAGCCCGTATGATATTGGCAGCGGGACGTTTGACGGGGAGGCGTGGTACCTGCGCCTTGTGCTTGAGGGCGAGGACCGCCTGTTCCGCAACCTTGCGTCCAGGGAGCAGGGCTGGAATGTATCATACAGCGCTGAATCAGAGGAATGGGGTGCACTGGATTCTGGCACGGAAGGCGTATTGGACCGGATCATCAGTGCGGAAACTGTGGAAAGCCTTTTATCCGTGCTGTCAGAAAGGCAGCGGCGGGTAGTTGTATTGTTTTACATTGAGCAGAAAACAGAGCGGCAGATTGCGGAAGAACTCGGCATTACGGCCTCAGCTGTTTCAAGGATACTTGCGAGGTCGCTTGACCGGATGCACGCCTGTATGTGCAAAAATACAGTGCCTGCGGGCAGCGGGAAAGCATGAGGGGAGGCGGGGATATGCGTGGAAAAAAGCCTTCCGAACGGGAAAAATACGTGCTGCGGGTGGACAGCGGGACATTCGTGGAAGTGACGAGGGATGTCTATCTGGAATGGCACCGGTCAAGGCGCAGGGAAAAATACCAGATGGAGCAGAAACGGGCGCACGGCGTCTGCAGCCTTGAAGCCCTTGGCGGAAACGTCCGCCCGGCTGTCCCACGCGGGTACTGGGAAAACACACCGGAGGAACATGCCCTGAGATCGGCCTGCATGGAAAAGCTGCGGGAAAGCATAGCTGCTTTGCCGGAACAGGATGCACACCTGCTCCACATGCTTTTTGTTGGGGAAATGACAGTTACGGATGCCGCGCTGTCATTTGGGTGCAGCCGGAAAAGCATACGGAAACGCCGGGACAGGATTCTTGGACAGCTCCGCGCAGAAATGGAAAGCCGCGGGGTTATCTGCGGATGCTTTTAGCCTGTATGCATCCACATCCGGATGGGTTATGTGGGCCGCTGTTGAAAAACTGACGGAATGAACAGCATAATGCGGAAAATGTGCGGCAATAATTTATGACGGAAGCATCCGGGAATGGTTTGAAAGAGGAATGGCACTGAACACGGCGCAGACAGGATAAGCGGTGGGTTATAGAAACAGAATGCCGGCTGGATAAAAATAAGCGTAATGAACACTGCGTTCGCAATAAGGCTTTTCTGCTTAGGTGATAGAAACAGCAGATGGATTTTTGTGTCAATGGAGCGACGTAAGGAGCTGGCGGAGCCCTTGCCATTGACACAAAAATCCATCTGCTGTACACTTCCGGGAAGCAGAAAAGTATTAATTTATGTAAGAATGATGCAAATTTTTTATTTTGCGTGGAATAGGCAAATTGGGTTTGACGGGTTCCGAATATAAAATTCTTATGCAGCTGAATTTAAAAATAAGATCGCTGATATTGATAATTATTGGATAAGCTATAATGCATATCTCTTTGAATAGAATTATTTATATTCAATTAAAGTAAAAAAATGTTGATTGTAGTCGAACTTATGATATAATATACTAAGGCTGTCAATAAAGATATTTAAATGATAAGCGGTGAATTAAGCATTATGATATAAAAGTGATGGATAATAGTATATTATTTTTTGCTTTTGTAAGAATTAGTGAAACAAGATAATTTATGTTATTTGATGACAAAATCGGTAATTCCATTGTGGTTGTGCGCCATGTATTTACATACATTTTTGGAAAAAGGACAGTTGGGTGTATGTCATGTCTGTGGGTAAGGAAAATAGAGGCAGTTGTTTGTTATTCAGTACAGTTTTTCCAGAATAGATGCAGATATTCGGAGCATGGCGGAAAAAAACTCGCTGAACCAGACAGGAAGTAACTGCTTGCTGTTGATTCCTTTGATTTTGTATGCTTTTAGATGAAACATTGTGGTTATTTGCTGTAAACAAAAACAAGCTGAACTTGCATTTTATTAAAAACATATACACATTTAAAGATCTTTTAAGAAAATAGTTGCATAACAAAATGTTGTAGTATAATATTTTTAGATATATTTTGTTATACAAAAAGAAACGCGAAAAAGTCGTCTGCTGATGTTCTGGCAGATAATATACCTAAAATCTCAAAATCACGAAGTATCGCGGTGCCCTGAGTGTTTTGATGCCGGAATACCGTTGGAAGGCATTACACAGGGCGCAAACGATGAGTTTTTCCAGGGAAATATCCCTGTATTGACATGGATTGATACAGAATCCACTTATGTATACTTTCTTTCGGAAGCTGGTGACCGCAGTGCTGACACATGGCAGCTTTTCATGGAAGAACAGAAAGGACAGTGGCTTAGGCTAGAAGTAAGCATAGGTGATGTAGGAACCGGGCTGAATGCAGGGATACCAAAAGCTTTCCCGGATATCTGCATACAGCCGGACATATCCCACGGACTCCGTCCAATTGGTGCAAAAGTGGCTGGGCTTGAGCGGATAGTAGAAAAGCTGATATCGGATGAAGCCGGACTGGAAAAACGTGCCTGCAGGAAACGTCCGCAGAAAAAGACGTTGGAACAGCTTTGCCAGATACACGAAAAGGTGGGCACAGTCATACAGGAATATGACCTTTTAAGAATACTTTTTTGCTGGCTGGTGGAACTTATGGGCTTTAGCGGCTATTTCTTCTAGGATGCATACGGGCTTGCAGAATGGGTGCTGTCAGAAATGGAATCTTCTTTTCCAGAGCGGACGAAACTTCTTGGACAAACTCAAAAAATCCAGAAAAAACTTCCGCAGATACTCGCCTTCCTGCAACGTGTGGAAGAAGGCTTTGGGGCAGCTGCCAACAAAAAAGGGATCCTGCTGGAAGATTTCCATATTATGTACCGGCAAAAAGCTTTGGATCCATCATCCTTTGCGTGCAGCCAGACGGAATACCGTCTTGGCGAACTTCTTGGAAGCAGCTATGCATCAGCAAGGTAGGAGTTCTGCCATATATTAGAGCACACAAAACGCGCAAGCAGCCTTGTGGAAAATTAAACAGCAGGATCCGTGTATATATGAACCTCAAATGCATGGTTCCGGAAAAGTACTTCATACTGCTGAAAGTGTATTTCAATACAAGAAAATATCATCGCAGCAGGGTTACAGAACGGAAAGGAAAAAGTCCGCTGGAACTAATGACTAGAAAAGAATATCCTGAATTTCTGGAAATTCTTGCATATTAGTAAGTGTAAGCAATCAGTTATATTAGACTGTATGAATAGTCTGATATGCGTAGGGGATTTTTGCGTTAAAAAATAAGAAAACCTTATCTGTCAACTAAATCGAGCTATTTTTGAAACACGCCGAAAAATATTGTATTTATGGACTTGATAGTACTTTTGAACTTAGAGCAATATATCTCTAAAACATGTTTGATTATGAAATGCAATAATAGCTAACTTGTGAGCACTTTGATTGCCCAAGGTTATTGACTGTATATGCCCACGAGCATCAGGGAATCTAGAAAACTTTTTCGTTCGCGGGTATAGAAAATTTTGACTACAAGCGTAACTGGCGATTATGAAACTATAGTTTCAGAGCAATCATTCGGGAATTTTAGGAATTTAATGTGAGGTGAAAGATTATGACAGTAATTGATCGGATTAAATACGATGGACCCTCTAACGGAACGCCGTGGTTAATATATAAATATCCTGGTGAACAGTTTGTACTCGGCAGCCAGTTGATTGTAAACCAAGGACAGGAAGCTTTGTTTTTTAAAGGCGGCGAAGCTTTGGATTTATTTCGGGGCGGTACATATACTTTAAAAACAGGTAATTTGCCGTTGCTGAGCAGAATTGTGAATTTTCCGTTCGGGGGTGAGACTCCGTTTTCCGCTGAAATATATTTTATAAATATGACATCTAGGTTGGATATGACTTGGGGTACAGCAGAGCCATTTCAGCTGGAAGATCCAAAATACGGAAAGATTCTGTCCATTCGTTCCCATGGAAGATACGGGTTACGGATTATAGATGCCAGAATGTTTGTGAATGAGTTGGTTGGAGCTGTTTTGCATGGTACAACAATTACCCACCAGTTTGTCGCAAAATATTTTAGCGGATTGATTGCAACTGTAACTAAGTCTGCAATATCTGACTACATGATCAAACAAAAGATTTCTTTTTTGGAGATTACAGTTTATTTAAAGGCGTTATCAGAAATATGCAAAAATGAAATTAGCCGGGAATTTGAAAGATATGGTGTTGAAATACAGAATTTTTACGTGGAATATATTTCTCCGCCCAAGTGTGAAATTGAAGAACTCAAAAAGTATAAGGAGAGTCTTATGACACGTAACTGTTCTTCTGTGCGAAGAGATTCGTATGGCAATAGTTTTGTTAATAATCGGAACGTAGAAGGAACAACAGGCGCAGAAAGCCACCCAGGAAGGGAAAGTGCCACTACACAGAATACAGGTCGCATGATATGTCCAAGATGTTCTGCAGTGCTGGAAAGTGGTATGAAATTTTGCGGAAATTGCGGTGAGAAGATAAGCAGAAGTATCATTTGTCCACGTTGTGGAACGCAAAACGATGAAAATATGAAATTTTGTGTACAATGCGGAGCCAAGTTGGTGAAGAAATGTACTGCTTGTGGGGTAGAAAATAGCATGCAGCAGAATTATTGCGGAAACTGCGGAAACAGTCTGTAATCTGCATATGTGGCAGCAAGAAACAGAGAGGAGTAAGAAGTGAATAAGAAAAAGGCAAAGCTGCTACTTTTTATTCTTGTAGCGTTAACATTTCTGTTGATGTACTTAATTCTTTATTATGGCGTAATACCAAAGGCAGGTCTGGATAATACAGATGTAGAAATGATGTGGCTGATACCAGCTGTAAAGGTATTAAAGTATCTGCTTTGGGCAGGATTTACTGTTTCATTGTACTTTATAGGAAGAACCATTCATTTTGACAAACCGCCATATTCAGAACAGGCAGCTGTAACTGGCAAAGATGCTTATTATATGGCAGCTGATATTCTTGATTCATTAAAAGCAAAGCAGGTATCGTCGGATATTGTAGTGAAAGAGGTGAAACGGATTCATGATATTCTGAAAAATGACTCTGAATTTGGTGTTGGCATCGAACGCGTCATTTCTTGCGAAACAGAAATTTATAGTTTACTTGAAAAACTGGGACAATATACCAGGATGTACTGTACGCAGACCGGTAGTGAGGAGGCCAGACAAAAATCGTTGGAATGCTGCGTTGCTATAAATGGAAAGCTGCGGCTTCGGATGGAATTGAAAAAGAGATAGATAATATGAAGCGACCCCACATTTGTAGCAACGTGGATTTACCTGTATACTAGAGTTTGATAAGAACAATGGTAACAGGGATTACCGCA
>CAJTVR010000125.1 GCA_910580075.1 uncultured Eubacterium sp.
ATCTTTGGATAATGGGTGTCCTGAACAGTTACATTAAATTATAAAAAATAATACAGAGTGACACATTCTGTCATATTGAAATGATATCATATCATTATATAAAAACAACACAGTATATGTTTACAGCATACACGCTCTTGAATCATACGAGGGATAAAACTTATGGGTACAGGAAAAGACAAAGCAGGAAGAATTTTGTCCATTTATTCAGAATTAATGAACGGCCATATTATAAATAAAGCAGAAAAGGCTGCAGTTTACGGTGTAACTGAGAGAAGCATTCAAAGAGATATTGATGATATCAGAGATTTTTTAGATCAGGAAGCCGTAGAGCAGGGAATCTGTAATGAGGTCATTTATGACCGGGAGAAAAAAGGATACAGGCTGGACCGGATTTATAAAATGAAATTATCAAACAGCGAAATACTTGCAATCTGTAAAATTTTATTAGACAGCCGGTCGTTAAAGAAAGAAGAAATGCAGAGCATGCTTCGAAGGCTGGTCGCCTGCTGTGTTCCAGAGGCAAACCGTAAACTTGTGAATGAGCTGATTGCAAATGAAAGTTATCATTATATAGAGCCGGTACATGGAAAATCATTTTTGAATGACATGTGGGAAATAGGACAGGCCGTTCAGCAGAATAAGTATATTGAAATCCAGTATCAGGGAATGAAGGGATGTGCAAAAACAAGAAAACTCAGGCCTTTAGCAGTTATGTTTTCTGAGTACTATTTCTACTTAGCTGCTTTTATAGAGGATGATGAGGTCCGGGCGAATTTCAGAGTTGCAAATGATGCGTTTCCAACGATATACCGCATAGACAGAATCCAGTCTTTGAAAGTGTTAGATGAAAAATACAGCATTCCTTATGCAGACAGATTTGAAGAAGGAGAGTTTCGAAAAAGAATCCAGTTTATGTATGGCGGGAAGCTTAGAAGAGTGGTATTTGAGTATAGCGGGTACTCTGTCGAGGCAGTACTGGACAGACTGCCAACGGCTAAAATTATCGCTGAGGACAGCGGTAAATATACGATACAGGCAGAAGTGTTCGGGGATGGGATTGATATGTGGTTAAGAAGCCAGGGATCCATGGTGAAAGTGATGGAATAAGGAGATAGGGATTCATGCAAAAAGAAAAGTTACAGATTTCCCAGTATGTACTGAAACATCCCGTAATGAGAGAAAAAGAAACTTATAAAAAGAACTATATAAACGTGCTGGAATATTTTGTAAAAAAGTATGCAGGCCAGGATGCATATGCTCTGGGCATGCTTGAATTATATAAAAAGAAACTGCTGGATCATCCAAAGGAATATGCATATCAGGATGAGGAGATCAGGAACATGATAAAAAGTGTTACGGCCAGGAAAATGAAAAAATTTCTCTTTTTTTCTTACCGGTACTGTCTTGTGACAGATATCCTGTTTATGTGTGCTTTTGATGATCAGGAACAGTCAGAGAGAATCTGTCAGGAAATGTTAGAAATATACGGTAAAAAACACGGCAAAAAACTGATGCAGCTGTGTTTTGCCATAAAAAACGGTGAAGCTATCAGAAATAAGCGTGATCAGACTGATTACATGCTGGAATGTGTGAAGAAAAACAGAGAATTTCTGCAGAAGAAACGAAAAAATATTCTTGTTACGGCCAATATGAGTGCGGGAAAGTCGACGCTGCTGAATGCCCTAATCGGAAAAAAAGTTAACAGGACGCAGAGCGAAGCATGTACTGCAAAAACGCATTATCTGTTTAACAAAGCATTTGAGGATTCGCTGTCTGGCAAATTAGATTTTGATTTAGATCTCGATGCTGCATATGATGTGCTGATGAAGGACCATAGCAGCAATACAGGGACGGAAATAAGCATAGGTACAAAATTCTGCTCCCCTGGAGCAGCGGATATGCCGGTGTGCTTTATTGATACGCCGGGTGTAAATTTTTCACTCGACCGTGTACATAGAAAAATAAGCCGGGCGGATATCGTAAATATTCATTATGATCTGATGGTGTATGTTCTAAACGGCAAGAATCTTGGGACCGCTGATGACCGCAGGCATTTAGATTTTGTTTTTGAAAATTACAAAGGTGAAATCGTATTTGTGGTTAATAAGCTGGATCATTTTAAAGCAAAAGAAGATTCCGTATCTGATACAATCAGACAGGTCAGGGAAGACCTGGAACAGACCGGGTATCAGAATCCAGTGATTTGTCCCGTATCAGCATATGCTGCATATCTTGCCAGACAGGATATGCAGGGGGAAGAATTAAATGAGGATGAGAGGGAGGAATTAGAACGGCTGCATAGAAAATTAAACAAAGAGGAATATCAGTTTCACAGATATTATCAGGAAAAATACAGCATAACGGAAACAGGAGACGACAGGAATCAGCAGCTGCTGCTTCATAGCGGGATATTATCACTTGAAAAAATACTTTATGAGGAGAGGTAACGAAACGGATGAGAACAGTGTTTATAAAGTACAATCCATACCGGCTTGTAACAGAGATTACGATTGACGGACAGCCTTTAAAGAAAAACAGCAAACTTAATTTTGAAGACAGGAGACTGCAGGAATGGGTAGAAGATCTGCCAAAGCTTTTATATGAGGAGTGCAGTACCAGAGAATTTAAAATTAAATTTCACGGGACGCTTCCTGATTATGAAGACATGTACGCCATGGCCCAGGATGCAAAAAGTAGGAACATACATATAACGCTTCAGCATATTCCGGCGAAAGAGGTTAAGGATAAAGAAAAAGCAATCCAGGAAATATTTGATGAAATACAGCGGGGGCCTTTTGATGAGTTAAAACAGCCGGATGTGAAAAAGGCGTTTCAGATGGCCAGGAACAGCGAGTTTGAAGTAACTGTAGTCGGCACAATGAGTGCGGGAAAATCGACGTTTATGAATTCTATTTTACGGCAGAAGCTTATGCCGGCAAAGAGTGAAAAATGTACGGCAATCATAACGGAAATCAAGGATAATGGCAAAGATGATTTCAGGGCCTGTGTATATGATAAGGATGGAAAACAGATACAGACGTATTCGAAGCTGACATATGAAATCATGCAGCAGCTGAATCAGAATCCAAAAGTATCCAGAGTCAGGACAGAAGGAAATATTCCGTTTGTGACCTCAGATGATGTGTCCTTAGTTCTGGTGGATACTCCGGGGCCGAATTCCAGAGATCCTGAACATAAAAAGGCGACATACAGGGCGCTTTCCCAATCGTCAAAAGCAGTTGTATTATATATTATGAATGCAACGCAGCTTGCAGTAAATGATGACAATAATCTGCTGAAACATGTTGCCGAGAGTATGAATGTAGGAGGAAAACAGTCGAGAGACCGTTTTATATTCGTTGTTAATAAGCTGGATGATTTTAAAATGGGAGAAGACAGTGTTGAAGCAGCGATAAAAAACATAAAAGAGTACTTAAAAGATCATGGGATTGAAAATCCGAATATATATCCCGCTTCAGCGCTGACAGCCCTTAATATCAGAACCATACTGTCAGACAGCTGTATCGACTACGACGATGATGAAATATACGAGGCAAATGGAAAAGTCAGAAAGATTAACAGGTATGAAGAAATGCATTTTGAAAAATATGCTCCGTTAACGCCGTCTGCCAGAAGAGAGGCAGAGCAAATGCTTGAAAAGGCAGTGAAAGACGGCGATGCAAATCAGCAGGCATTAATTCATTCGGGTATCGTGCCTGTTGAATCTGCAATCAGAATGTATGTGCAAAAATATGCAAGGACGGCTAAGATTAAGAATATAGCGGATACTTTTACAAAAAAATTAGAAAGCGCCCGCTCTCTTGAAGCTGTAAAACAGGAAATTTCTGCGAAACAGGATAAGAAAGAAGAAGTTTTAAACCAAATCGAAGCCATTAAGAAAAAACTGGCCAGTGGCGAAGAGGGGAAAAAATTTAAAAAAAGGATTGAAAATATTAACTATGATAAAGAGATACAAAGGCTGGCCAATGAGGTCATTAACGAAGCACAGCTGGTTATTGAAAAGCAGTTAACATCTCAGGACGATCATCTTACTAAGAGAGAGGCAGAGTATGTCTGCCAGGAGTTTAAAAGCCTGGTAGAAGATTTAAAAGCAGAAGTTCAGGTTAAACTGGAAGATTTATGTTCCAATTGTGTGAAAAAACATGCGGAGGAGCTGCTTTGGCAATACAAAAAAAAGATACAGGAGCTTGCAAAGGAACTAAATGCAGGAAGTGTAGAGATTCAGCCGTTTGAAATGATGGAAGGAGCAATCAGCGGTATTGCAGATATAGAAAATGTATTGCAGGAGGCTGAAAAAACGGAGATGAAACACACCATTGTCGGAAACCACAGGGAATATAAGGAACTTTTCGGTTTCCGCAGATGGCTGAATAGGAATATTGGTGCGGATTTTAACGTGGATTATACAGTCATTGATGATTATGACTGGGTAGAAAACCGATACATTGATGGAAATGAGCTGGCAGCAAAAGTTTTTGGGCCGCTGCAGAAATCACTTTATGAAGTGAAAAACTTAGCGGGGGATTATGCAAAAGAACAGACAAGAATTATAAAGAGAGAGTTTTCAAAGAAATTTGACCAGCTTGACGCGATATTAGCTGACAAATTAAAAGATCTGGAAAAGTACGCAAAAGAAAGCAGGAGCTTAGAAGGGATGATTAGGGAAAACTACAGCAAGTTAGCCTGGCTGGAATGGATTAGTCAAAGAGTGAACGATATTCTTGAAATATAAGAGGTGGATCATATGGCTGTAGCGTCAGAATATAAAGAAGCAGTGTTGAAACAGGACATACTGATGGCCAGGATTATGTTAAAAGACAGTCTGCTGGCAGATACCACCTTTCAGCAGTTTCATGAAATGACAGAATATGCACATAAACATTCCTTAAATATCTGGTGCAGCGATAAAGAGGACGAAGAATCTTTCTCAGATTCGCTGGAAGATTTAAGCGGATTAATGGTCGGGCTGGTAGATTATTTTTCAGACAGGAGAGTAAAGCATATTCAAAAAATGATTTCAAGAAAATATCCGCCGAAACCTGGTATAGAACCTGGTATAGAAAGAAATAAAACATCATACACCAAAGCCGGGACCAGGACGCC
This sequence comes from uncultured Eubacterium sp., assembly GCA_910580075.1. Classification (GTDB taxonomy): domain Bacteria; phylum Bacillota; class Clostridia; order Lachnospirales; family Lachnospiraceae; genus Eubacterium_J. Next base: position 5,128 of record CAJTVR010000125.1, read on the forward strand.
GGCTCCGGGTATGGGAAGAAACGAAACAACAGCCGCCGGAGCCAGAGCCAGGACGCCGGCTCCGGGTATGGGAAGAAACGAAACAACAGCTGCCGGAGCCAGAGCCAGGATGCCGGCTCCGGGTATGGGAAGAAACGAAACAACAGCTGCCGGAGTAAAGAAGGACGGGAATTTTCTAAATGGTTTCGTAAATAAGGTAAGTAAGGAATACAGGGAATACAGGGAACACAGGGAGTACAGGGAATACAGAGAATACAGGGAATACAGGGAATACAGGGAAATGCAAAAGAGTATAAGGAATATACCTGCCATTGAAAGAGATATTATGCAAAAGGGAAGTTTTACTTCACAGGAGCTGCGGAAAATAAAAAGTGAAGCTCAGTCTATCGTAAGAGGCTGTGATGAGTTATTGAAGAAAGCTGTAAATGGTATTGAAAATAAGACAGGTAAGGGATGCAGGAACTTCGAAGAAATACGAGAGAGTATAAGAAAAATAAGAGGCATTGATAGTAATATTAAAAAGAAGGAAAAGGTTACTCCACAGGATCTGCAGAAAATAAAAAGTGAGGCTCAGTCTATCGTAAGAGGCTGTGATGAGTTACTTAAGAAAGAGAAGGGCTGATGATGGCTATTTTAAATGAATTTCGGGAAGCTGTAAACAAGAATGATAAAATGTTAGTAAGAATCATGTTAAAAGATACGATGTTTCTGGATACAACATTAAAACAGTTTGAAGAAATGCTGGACTATGCAGAAACAAGAATGGATGGCTTTTATGATATTCACGATGGAGAAGAACTGGTCTGTGAACCGGAGAAGTGGACAAGACCCTATCTGAGCAGCCAGATGGTGACGCTTGTGGACAATTTTTCGGAAAAAAGAATCAGTCTTATAAAACAGATGGTCAGGTATTATTATCCAGAAAAACTGGTAAATGAAAGTCCCGCTGACGCAAAGCTGAAAAGACAGATTTCCCGTGCACCATGTGGCGGCCGGATCCTTTCTTTCCGAAAATTCATCGGGATAGTTACAGCGCTGGCAGGAATCATAGCCGCTGGCGCAGGCGTGTATAAATCAGCGTGGATACTGATTTTCGCTGGTATAGCAGGTATCATCATAGGAGCGGGACTTATATTAACGGATAAGGGGTGAGCATTTGACAAATAATAAATTTCATAAACAGCCAGAAAACGCAGCAGGCGGCCGCAAGGAGATCAGGGAACAGAGGAATAATATTTCAACCGGTTATCAGACGGCGTTGCAGGTCGTGGACGACGTTGTGCTTAAAAATTACATTGGAAGCCTGGCGAAAATGCGGGTCGTTCCTTTGCCGTGGCGGATCAAAGACCAGAATCTAAAAAATAATGTGCGGTTTTTTAAAATCACTGAAATGGTCTATGAAAAGGAGGAATTCGCAGTCTATAAATTTGCAAGCGTGTTTAACTCACTGGCCACAACAGAGAGTGCGGTCTTTATGATTATTCACAGTGACGGAATAAAAACAGACTTTTATATGGGTATCCGTTCGCTGGATTCAGAAAGAACGACAAGTTCATTAAAAGATACGGTAGAAAACGCAATGAAAGGGCAGTTTCCGGGAATCAAAACAACAGATTATACCATAGAGGAGATGGAAGAGATTACAGCCGGCATGAAAGCAAAGAGTATTTCAGCAGTTTCATGCGTAGCAAACAGCCGTGCCCATACGATAGAATCCAATCAGAATTTTGTACAGGGATTAGAAAAACTTGTTTTATCCATGCAGGGTGAAAAGTATACAGGAGTCATTATAGCGAACGGAACAACGACAGACCAGCTGAGGGAACTGCGGAAAGGATATGAAAGTATATATACGCAGATGTCAGCATATGCCACAGTCCAGATGAATTACACAAGCAATAAGGCATTTAATTATACATATACGAACACAGAAGGAAAAAACAGAACCGTATCTCACACATGGAATGCGTCAGAGACAGTGACAGATACCAGGTCGTCCGGGACGGGCACAACCCATGGAGAAACAAAGGAAAGCGTAGCGGGCAGGACGATTAAGGGGGTGGCATGCGCAGCTTCGATTCTTGGAGCTGCACTGGCTCCGGTTACGGGAGGCGCAAGCCTTGCCGCAGGCGGGATTATCGCAGGCGGAGTAGGAATGCTTGGCACTGCTGTCTCGAAATCTGATTCGGACACTTCGACAGAAAATACGTCTATCGCCCATAGCATTGCGAAAGTTTCCGGAATCAGTGATGGAATAACAGAAGGAGAAAGTTACGGGACATCTGAGTCGGAAGGCTATGTAAACGGCATGTCAGAAGGCATGACGATTACACAGCATGATAAATCTGTAGAGACGATGCTGGAAAGGATTGACAGACAGTTAAAAAGAATCGATGAATTTGAAAGCCTGGGAATGTATGAATGCGCAGCATATTTCTTATCGGATGACCAGTACGCTGCGGAAGTTGCGGCTTCTACATATAAAGCGTTAATGCGGGGCGAAAACTCGGGAGTAGAAATTGCGGCTGTTAATTCATGGGGCATGACGGAGAAAGAAACAACAAAGTTAATCGGCGAGTATGTGATGAATTTTATTCATCCGGTATTTACCTATCAGGGAGCGGCCGGAAGCATTGAGGTAACGCCGTGTTCTCTGGTAAGCGGAAATGAACTGGCGATTCATATGGGCCTGCCGAGAAGATCCGTATGCGGCCTGCCGGTGATAGAGCATGCGGACTTTGGCAAAGAGGTTGTGACATATGACAGAAACAAAACAGGAGCGGGAATCAGGCTCGGGCAGATTTACAATATGGGTAACATATGCAGGAATGAAGTGCGTCTGAATATCGACAGCTTATCCATGCATACATTTATCACGGGCTCGACGGGTTCAGGAAAGAGCAACACAGTGTATGAGCTGGCCAGGCAGCTGGCTTCAAACGGAAAGAAGTATTTAATTATAGAGCCGGCAAAAGGCGAATATAAAAATGTGTTTGGTATATTGCCAGATGTAAATGTGTATGGTACAAATCCTTTTTATACGCCGCTGCTTCGGATCAATCCATTTAGGTTTTCCAAAGGAATCCATGTATTAGAGCATGTTGACAGATTAGTGGAGATTTTTAATGTCTGCTGGCCGATGTACGCGGCAATGCCGGCAGTGTTAAAGGATGCGCTGCTGCAGTCATACCAGGTATGCGGATGGGATCTGGTTCAGTCAGAAAATATGTATTCGGATGATCTGTTCCCAACCTTTCAGGATCTGCTTTCAGAACTCACTGACGTGGTTAAGAGTTCGGCATATTCGGAAGAAGTAAAGGGTAATTATATGGGCTCTCTGGTAACGAGAGTCAGGTCTTTAACCAACGGATTAAACGGCCAGATTTTTTCTGCAAAAGAGACGGATAACTCCCTGCTATTTGACAGCAAAACAATTATTGACTTAAGCAGAGCCGGCTCAATGGAAACAAAATCACTTATTATGGGAATCTTAATCATGAGACTGAGCGAATACAGGATGTCAGGCAGGCCCCGGATGAACCAGCCTCTGAAGCATGTAACGATTTTGGAAGAAGCGCACCATATTCTAAAAAAGACTTCTACAGTGCAAAGCAGCGGGGAATCCAATGTTGCTGGAAAGTCTGTAGAAATGATATCGAATGCAATCGCAGAGATGAGAACATACGGGGAAGGCTTTATCATTGTGGACCAGTCTCCGGATGCAGTAGATCTTTCTGCAATAAGAAATACGAATACCAAAATCATTATGCGCCTGCCGGATGAACAGGACAGGCGTCTGGCGGGAAAATCAGCAGGGTTAAGAGATGACCAGCTGGATGAAATGGCAAAACTTCCAAAAGGGACAGCTGTAGTATATCAGAACGACTGGGCGGAACCGGTACTATGCAAAATTCAAAAATTCAGGGGATCCGAGGGTGTTTATGATTATTCTCCGGAAGGAAATGAAGAAAATGTTACGAACCTGTTTAAAACGAAAATTCTAAAACTGCTGTTAAAGCACAGGGTAAATGACCCTGCAGATGACGATACCGATGAGATCTTAGAATTACTTGACGGTGCAGATTTATCTGTGAAGAATAAACTGGTGTTTCGAAAATTACTGCGTTTATATAAAAGAACGAATGACGTGCCAGTCTGGAAAGAAGAAAGTTTTACAGAGCTGTCGCATGCAGTCGCAGACATTCTGGACGCATCGCTGTTTACAAAATCTGCAATTGAAAAATCAGCAGATTTCGACGAACTTACAAATGCATTAATAAAACATGTAAACAGTCAGACTGAAGATCTGCCAAAATCTTTTGCGATGGCCGCAGCCCAGTGTTTAATGAAAAACGAAACGGCAGACAGCCATGACAGCCTGGAAATTTATGCTGCATGGATTACACACCTTAAAAACAAGGGGAGTTTTTAACTATGAATACTGCGGCTATGGTGCCTCTAAGGCAGCTGGCAGGGGAGGTGGTTTCGTGAATTTTTTTGAAAGAATCGAACAGTACTGCATCAAAGAATCAGAACTTATGCGTTTATCGAAATCGGCAGAGAAAATAACAGACATAAAAGAGCTGGACCGGCCGATTGCAAAAGAACTGAGAGAAATAAAGGGATGCCCAATCGAAGGAAATGGCGGGAACTGGGACGGCGAGCGTGGAAATTCCACCTGGCATCCGGACAGAGACAGCATACCGAAAAATCCAGTCACCAATCCGGATGGATTAACCTGGAATACTATACTGGACAAATATGGGATAGACGGGATCCGTTTTAAAGACGGTGAACCGGATTTCTCGACGGTATCAAAAGGAACTGTAGAAATCGGCCATTTTACTGACAACCGATATGGCAGAGGCGGTAATTTTGAACAGGCATGTGAAAAGCTGGCTGAAGCGAAAGGCTGTACAGCCGAAGAAGTAAAAACCTGGATGAAAGATAATAAATATACCTGGCACGAGCGGAATGACTGCAAAACGATGGACAAGGTGCCATCGGAGGTTCATGGAAATATCCGTCATTCAGGAGGGATTTCAGAAGTAAAATCTGCCCAGGGGAATGCGGCCTCCTGAAATAAAAAGGCTGCTGGAATCTGTGATAAAAAGAGGTGAATTTGATGAAAGATGATGTTTTTGGAGAGTTAAATTATCATAATGGCTGGGAAAAAGAACTGGTATGTGAATTCTGGAATGCAGGCAGTGTCATGATTAAAATATCGGCATATGAAAATGAAATGCCAAACCAGAATCAGAAGGATGCATACAGATGGTTTTTAAATGATCTGAACCTGATATCAAGAATGAGCCGCAGAAAGATGGAAGAGTATCTGTCTGCGATTGCTGAGGATATACTGCCTTACTGCAAAATCCATTCCATGCCGGATGATATCTGCAGCCTGGTAACTGTAAATCATATTTTGTTTATGGAATCGGGAAATTTTGCAGTTATGTGTGATGCTGAATGGGATGACCATGGAGCGGCGGTTTTATGTATGGAAACGAAAATGACTGTGGGTCCGCAGGATATTGTATGGATGTATGAGTGAGAACTTCTAAATATCTGGACAACCGGACGCCAGAATAGTGGGAACTTTTAAATATTCAGACAACCGGACGCCAGGCGGAGAAACTTTTTCCTTTTTCTGTTCCGCCTTCGAACAGT
>CAJTVR010000126.1 GCA_910580075.1 uncultured Eubacterium sp.
ATGGCTATATTGAGAGAGTAGGATCAAAAAAAGCAGGATATTGGAATGTGTTATAGAGTATAAATTTCCGGCAACAGGCCGTCCCTTTGCCAGTCAGAATTTAAAATTGATTATAATACACAAATCTCAACAAATACACAGCGAACACTTTACTTTAATTAGAAAGAACTGGAAAAATTCCGTGATCCATACCGCTTTACTGTCATTTTATGCTGCAGCCTCATCAAAAAAACAGCAAAGCTGCCGGACTCTGCCATTCTGAAACTGAAACACTAAGACAGCGCCATCCGGCTGCCCTTTCCATACAGCACCGTCTCCAGCGTCCGGGCAGCCGTTATGAAAATTCTCCCCAAAAATCTCTTGTATAAACAGCAGATATATGATATCATAATGATATCAAAAAGAAAGAGGAGTGATATATATGAAAGAAAAAAATCTGATATTAAAAAAGAACGGCCTGGCAGTTCTCCTGTTATCTTTTGTTATTTATGCCGCAGCTATTGCAGGTGTAGTTTTGGGGGCGCAGCGGTCTAAGCTGTTAATGGGGATCAGCATCTTTGTACTCTGCGTTACATGGCTGCTCTGGCCGGGATTAAAAGTCTTAAGGCCGCAGGAAGCACTCGTACTGACATTGTTTGGAAAATATATCGGTACACTGCGGGAGCCTGGATTTTACTTTGTAAATCCATTCTGCAGCGCAGTCAATCCGGCAGCCGGAACAAGGCTGAGACAGAGTGGTGACGTAAATGACACAGAAGCGGCCCAGGCAGTGGCAGCTGTATCATCCGCTACAAAGAAAATTTCATTGAAAGTTATGACGCTGGATAATAACCGCCAGAAGATTAATGACTGTCTGGGAAATCCGGTTGAAATCGGAATAGCAGTGACATGGAAAATTCAGGATACTGCAAAAGCGGTGTTTAATGTGGACAATTATAAAGAATTCCTTTCCCTGCAGTGTGACAGTGCCCTGCGCAATATTGTAAGAATTTACCCTTATGATGTCGCCCCGAATGTGGATACTACAGGAGACGGCATTGCAGATGAGGGAAGCCTGCGCGGCTCGAGCGAGATGGTAGCGGCCAGAATACGTGATGAAATACAAAACAAGGTAGAAGAAGCGGGCATTGAGATTATTGATGCAAGGATTACACAGCTGTCTTATGCACCGGAGATTGCAGCGGTCATGCTGCAGCGCCAGCAGGCTTCTGCCATTATAGATGCCAGAAAGATGATTGTAGACGGTGCTGTCGGAATGGTAGAAATGGCACTGGAACATTTAAATGAAAACCAGACAATTGTGCTGGATGAAGAACGCAAAGCTGCAATGGTTTCTAATCTGCTGGTTGTCCTGTGCGGGAACCATGATGCACAGCCGGTTATAAATTCGGGAAGCCTGTACTAAATCTGCTATGGCAGACAATACGAAAAAACAAATTCCGCTGAGGCTTTCCAAACAGCTTTATGACGCAGTTGCAGCCTGGGCAGAGGATGATTTCCGTTCTGTGAACGGACAGATTGAATATCTTCTGACAGAATGTGTCAGACAGCGCAGGAAAAACGGGAGGCCTGTGCCAGAAGAATTTGATGTTCCGCCAAAGCTGGATTTATAAGAAGGTATATGATAGAAAACTTCCGCTCTCTGCTGTCTGCCGGGAGCGGATTTTAGTTTTTCTTAATACATCAGTCCCGCCGGCGGTGAAGCCGCTGACATCCGGCATGAAACAGCGCACAGCGGGCAGGATGCATCAGATAAACTCGTTTTATAACGGGTCTTGTCAGAAATGTCATTTTATTTTATAAAATTTTTGGAAAATTTCAAAAAAAGGATTGAGATTCTTGTCCAATCATTTTATAATGTTAGCAAGCGGTCTGAGGGAGTCATGAACCGTTAATGAAAATAGGCAGCGGATTAGGAGAGTCCGCAGAACAGGAGGGATTTTACGTGAATTTAAATTTAAAACCGCAGAGTGATTGTAAATTTGATGCAGCATCACTCGGGGAGGTTATGCTTCGCCTGGACCCGGGAGAGGGGAGAATCCGGACAGCGAGGTCGTTCCGTGCATGGGAAGGCGGCGGTGAGTACAATGTAATCCGGGGCCTGAAAAAATGCTTTCGGCTGAATACAGCAGTTATTACTGCATTTGCTGATAATGAAGTAGGCATGCTGATGGAAGATTTCATTCAGCAGGGAGGTGTAGATACTTCTCTGATTAAATGGATGAAGACAGACGGCATCGGCCGTATCTGCCGTAACGGAATTAATTTTACAGAACGCGGGTTTGGTATCCGCGGAGCGGTTGGATGTTCTGACCGTGCGAACACAGCGATCGCAAAGGCATCGCCGGATGATTTTGACTTTGAGCATATTTTTGGCGAACTTGGTGTACGCTGGCTGCATACAGGCGGGATTTATGCTGCTTTGTCCGAACAGTCATGTGAAACGGTATTAGCGGCAATAAAGACAGCGAAAAAATACGGCACAATTGTGTCTTATGATTTAAATTACCGTCCTTCTATGTGGAGTGCAATTGGCGGACAGGAAAAAGCGCAGGAAGTCAATAAAGAAATTGCACAGTATGTAGACGTTATGATTGGTAATGAAGAAGACTTCACAGCATGTCTTGGATTTGAAATTGAAGGAAACGATGAAAATTTAAAGACACTGAACTTAGACGGCTATAAAAAAATGATTAACGAAGCTGCAAAGACATATCCGAATTTTAAAGCAGTGGCAACGACACTCCGTCAGGTTAAAACGGCTACGGTCAATGACTGGAGCGCAATCTGCTGGGCAGACGGAGAAATCTATAAGGCAAAAGATTATAACGGGCTGGAAATTATGGACCGTGTCGGCGGCGGAGATTCCTTTGCTTCCGGTCTGATTTACGGACTGATGACAACAGAGGATGCAGAGCAGGCTGTAAACTATGGCGCTGCACATGGCGCTCTGGCAATGACAACTCCTGGTGATACAACCATGGCAAGCAGAAAAGAAGTAGAAGCTATTATGGGCGGAGCCGGAGCCAGAGTACAGAGATAGTATTATGAAAGATAAAATGAAGACCAGTTTTTAAGATATTTCGCTTTGGCAGAATCCCTGGCTATGTGATAAAGGCAGGATTGAATTATAGACAGCAGCATGAAATAACAGATACATTTCATTGTATATCAGGAGGTTATAACAAAATGAACGTAATGGACAGCATGAAACAGTCGGTCATTGTTCCGGTAGTAGTAATAGAAGATGCAAAAGATGCAGTTCCGACAGCGAAAGCATTGCTGGCAGGCGGCATTAATGTCATGGAAATTACACTGCGTACGGCAGCAGCCCTTGACAGCATCCGCAGTGTTGCAAAAGAGTGCCCGGATATGGTAGTAGGTGTCGGCACTGTATTAAATATCGACCAGGCGAAAGAGTCTGTAGAGGCAGGTGCAAAATTTATCGTTTCTCCAGGCTTTGATGAAGAAACTGTAAAATGGTGTATTGAGAATGATATTAATGTAACGCCAGGCTGTGTAACACCGACAGAAATTATGGCAGCACGTAAACTGGGATTAAGAGTTGTTAAATTCTTCCCGGCAAATGTATATGGCGGCTTAAAAGCAATCACCAACCTTGCTGCTCCGTTTACAGATATGCAGTTTATTCCGACAGGCGGCGTAAATACAGAAAATATCGCTGAATTTGTCGCAACTCCTGCAATCTTTGCAGTAGGCGGAAGCTGGGTCTGCAAAAAGAGCGATATTTCGGAAGGCAGTTTTGATAAGATTACACAGCTGTGCCAGGAAGCCCGCAGACAGGCAGGGGCACAGTCATAATCCCTGGAACCCGGTTTTTGAAAGATCAGCCGTCTCATGCGGCAGGTTTCGGAAAAAGGGAGATTCGTAACTATATAAAGCTCTTTACAGCTGTTGGCAGCAGTTTGTAGGGGAAAAGGCATCCAGATAAAATCAAAAGACTGGATGCCTTTTAATTTATAGAATTTCCTAATTGACAGTCTATATTTTTATAAAATTTACCGAATCTGCTTGCTTTATTTTCCGTCATCATGTATAATAAATTCAATTTCGTTGTAACTGCTTACACAAACTATCCCGGGATGTATGTGCATAATAACCCGCAGCAGAACTTGCCGGACAGATATTTTGTGCATCCTGCTCTGCATGATTTTTGTATAGACAGACAGGACAGACTGTATGTCTGTCAGTTCAGACATATTCCATGAAGTGCAGGTGATAAGTATGGCATTAACGATTTACGATATTTCCCAAAAAGCCGGTGTATCGATAGCTACCGTTTCCCGTGTCATTAACGGTATCGGAAACGTCAGGCCGTCCACGAAGCAAAAAGTCATGGATGTCATTGAACAGTATGGCTATACACCGAATGCTTTTGCACGGGGCATGGGGCTGAATTCGATTCGGACAATCGGCATACTGTGTGCGGATTCATCCGATCTGTATCTGGCCAGGGCAGTTTTTCTGCTGGAACAGGAGCTGCAGGCAAATGGCTACGAGGCTTTGCTTTGCTGTACCGGATATAATCCGGATGCGCGGAAAAAATACCTGAACCTGATACTTTCGAAAAAAGTGGACAGTATTATTTTAGCAGGCTCTGATTTTATAACTCCTTACGAAATAGATAATTCCTGTATCAGTGAAGCTGCAAAGGAAGTGCCGGTTATGCTGCTGAATGCGGCATACGATCATCCAAATGTATACAGTACACTCTGTGATTATCAGAATGTTATGTATGAAGCAGTCTCAGCGATGTACGAATCAGGAGTTCATGATATTTTATATATTTACAATGCCGATTCTTATAGCGGAATCCGAAAAAAGCAGGGTGTGGCAGATGCGTTAAAAGATAAAGGTATTACAGATTTTGAAAAGTATATTTGCTATTATAGCGGAAAGCGTGATGCATATGGGGATATTGCTGCATTTATACAGCAGACGGCAGACCAGGGGATTTTCTTTCGCGGTGTCATCGCATCGGATGACTCCCTGGCCGTTGGAGCGGTGAAATATGCACAGCGCACAGGACTCCGCATTCCGGAGGACTTATCTGTAATCGGCTGTAATAATTCGATACTGACGGACTGCTGTACGCCGGAACTGACATCGGTAGATAACCGGTTAGAAACACTTTCCCGCCAGCTGGTGCAGACTATGGTGCATGTGCTTGCTGGAGAGGAGATGCCCAAAAAATCCATATTTTCCGGCAGACTGATCAGGCGCAGTACGACATTGTTTTAGCCGTAAATAAATATTATCACAAGAAAGAAAGAGGGAAAATTATGAAACAATTTATGGACAAAGACTTTCTGCTTTCCACAGACACGGCGCAGAAACTGTATTTTGATAATGCAGCAGATACCCCGGTCCTGGATTATCACTGCCATATCAATCCTCAGGAGATTTATGAAGACAGGCAGTTTGAAAATATTACCCAGGTCTGGCTGGGCGGCGACCATTATAAATGGCGTTTTATGCGTTCCTGCGGAGTAGAGGAACGTTTCATTACAGGCGATGCTCCGGATAAGGAAAAATTTTTGAAATGGGCAGAATGTGTCGGCAAAGCGATTGGAAATCCGCTGTTTCACTGGTCTCATCTGGAACTTCAGAAATATTTTGATTATCACGGCGTGTTAAATAAAAACACAGCCGAAGAAGTATGGGATCTGTGCAACAAAAAGCTGGCTGATCCTTCCATGTCAGTCCGTAATTTAATCAGACAGTCCAATGTAACATTAATCTGTACGACAGATGATCCGGTGGATTCGCTGGAATGGCATCAGAAAATAGCTGAGGATGATACCTTCGATGTGCAGGTGCTGCCTGCATGGCGTCCGGACAAAGCGATGAATATAGAAAAACCGGCATTTTTAGAATATCTGTCATCTCTGTCTGATGTTTCAGGCATTTCAGTACGTACATTTGCAGATTTGAAAAATGCGCTGTCTTCCCGTATGGACTTTTTTGCTTCCATGGGCTGTTCTGTATCCGACCACGGGCTGGAATATGTGATGTATGTGCCGGCTTCCGATGAAGAAGTTGAAAGCATTTTTGCAAAACGGCTCGGCGAAAGCAGCATTACGCGTGAGGAAGAACTGAAATACAAGACTGCATTTATGGTATTCTGCGGCAGGGAATATGCAAAACGCGGATGGGTTATGCAGCTTCACTATGGATGCAAGCGTGATAACAATACTCCAAGATATGAGAAACTGGGACCGGATACTGGTTTTGACTGCATCAATAATTATGCCCCGTCTTCTGAAATAGCTGATTTTCTGAACGCACTTGCAGCAGAGGAGCTTCCGAAGACAATTATATATAGTTTAAATCCGAATGACAATCAGGCGATCGGCACGATCCTTGGATGCTTCCAGGATTCTACTGCTGTTGCTAAGATTCAGCAGGGGTCGGCATGGTGGTTCAATGACCACAAAACAGGCATGCAGGACCAGATGATTTCTCTTGCAAACCTGGGCAATTTATCCGGTTTCGTAGGAATGCTGACCGATTCAAGAAGTTTCCTGTCTTATACAAGACATGATTATTTCCGCCGCATTCTTTGCAATCTGCTTGGCGGATGGGTTGAAAACGGGGAATATCCGGCTGATTATGATACGCTTGCAGAAATCGTAAAAGGTATATGCTATAACAACGCTGTCAGATATTTTGGCTTTAACCTGAAACCTCAGGAATAACAGCTATACATTTTGACGCGTTTTCTATAAAACTCCTAAATATTTTAAATCCCTTTGGCAGCGGAACTACAGCCAAGCCGCTGCCAGCCAGGGGGATTTTTAAGTTCTTTCATTTTCTTGATTTTTATTACATACCAGATTATAATTCAGATTTTGCCAGGTGCGATCTGTCAAAAATAGCAGGCCGCAGCCTGTATCGTGTGGTCAATGGATAGTTACTGAGTGTATATTGCGGTTTCACAGCACCGGCTGGCGCGGCGTTATGAATGGAGGACTATTTTTATGGTAAAGATAGCCATTGTGGAAGACGATGAGTTATATATCAATCAGCTCCAGCAGTATTTAATGGATTACCAGGCAGAAACAGGTGAAGATTTTGAAGTAAAAATTTATCGTGACGGGGACGCAGTTACGGCAGATTACAGGGCACAGTATGATATTATACTGATGGATATCCAGATGCGGTTTGTAGACGGGATGACGGCAGCAGAGGAAATCCGCAGAATGGATACGGAAGTAATTATTATTTTTATTACGAATATGTCACAGTACGCAATCCGGGGCTACGAGGTAGGAGCTTTGGATTATATTTTAAAACCAGTGTCTTATTTTCCGTTTAAACAGAAACTGGGACGTGCGATTGCCAGGCTTAAAAAGAAAACGAGAAAATCTGTTGTAATACAGATTAAAGGCGGCGTACAGAGGCTGGAAGTCTCAGATATTTATTACGTAGAAAGCCAGGGACATAATTTAAATTACCATACAAAAGAAGGAATCTTTGTTTCCGGCGGGACTATGAAACAGGCAGAGGAACTGCTGCGGGACATGAATTTTTCGCGTGCAAATAAAGGGTATCTGATTAATATGGAGCATGTAGAGGGAGTACGTGATAAATGCGCGGTTGTAAAGGGCGAGAAACTGCTAATCAGCCGCCCGAGGATGAACGTATTTATGCAGGAGCTGACCAGATACTGGAGCGAAGCAAAATAAAATCTGCCATATAATGTTGGAAAAAAGTATTGTGCAGCAAAATAAAATCTGCCATGAAATGCTGAAAGCAAAATAAAATCTGCCATGGAATGCCGGAAGAAAAAGAATACTATAAAGAAATAAGGAAATATTGTGTAATAAGCAGAATGAGGTGAAAAATAATGACGGGAGGGGAAATTGGGCATACACTGCCGGACATCCCGAGAATATATACAGCGCTGGCGGAATGGCTTGCGTGCATGATCTGCATTATGGAATTAAAACTGCGGTCTGATAAATGGAAAACTGGCGCAATTCTGCTGCTGGCGCTGCCGCTGCATTCCTTGTTTATGACACTGACAAAAGGAAACAATGGTTTTTTGTGGTTTCTGTTTATGGCAGTCGCAGTGTTATTTATGTATGTGCTGATTTACGCCTGCTCGGATATTGATGCGCTGGATGCGGGATACCATTGCATCCGGGCGTTTGTTATGGCGGAGTTTGCGGCATCTTTGGAATGGCAGCTGCACTGTTATGCATATTATGAATGCGGGCTTACCAGGAAGTGGCAGGCGGGACTCCTTTTAGCCGGGGTCTATGGGGCCGTGTATCTGATTTTTTGGAAACTGAGCAGACAGGTTGATATCAAAGGGCATGATATTGGAATTACAGGACGGGAAGTTGTACTTGCGGCAGTAATCGGCCTTTCTGTGTTTCTGAGCAGCAATCTGGGATTTGTGTATGCAAATACGCCTTTTGGAGGGCGGTATACAGAAGAAATTTTTAATGTGCGCACACTTGTGGACATGGGCGGCCTGGCGGTATTTTATGCATATCATATTCAAAGGCTGCATCTTCGGTCTGAACAGGAATTAGAACGCATGGAAATGATTCTGCATAACCAGTATGCCCAGTATCAGCAGTCCCAGGAAACGCTGGAACTGATTCATTACAAATACCATGATTTAAAACATCATATTATTGCACTTCGTGCCGAAGAGGACGCGCAAAAAAGAAGCGAATATTTAGACCGGATGGAGGAAGAAATCAAAAGCTACGGGGCACAGCAGCATACTGGAAATTCTGTGCTGGATACGCTTTTAACAAGTAAGAGCTTAAACTGCATGAAAGAAAGCATATCTATGACAATTGTGGCAGACGGAGCACTGCTGGATTTTATGGATGTGATGGATATCTGCTCGATTTTTGGAAATGCGCTGGACAATGCGATTGAATATGAAAAAAAGCTGGATCAGAAAGAAAAGCGGATGATTCAGGTTTCTGTATTTTCACAAAAGGAATTTCTGATTATCCGTATTGAAAATTATTGTGAGGAAGAGCTGGAATTTAAAAAGCAGCTCCCTGTCACAACAAAAGCGCACAGGGAATTTCATGGATACGGATTAAAGAGTGTGCGCTATACGGTACATAAATACGGCGGTGAGGTGGATATCAGCCTGAAGGACAGCTGGTTCAGCCTGAAGATACTGATACCGATGCAGGGCAGCTGCTAATGCGGCGGTATAGGTTACCCGGATGCCAGGCGGAGACACTTTTTCCTTTTTCTGTTCCGCCTGCGAACAGTAAGAAATTCCAAATTTTCTGCTTCGGGGCTGTGTCAGCGGACGGACCAGTGTCACAGCCCTGGTGTTATGGCATGTTCACACAGTTACATCCACACTGCCGCCCTCCGTCATAACTGGCATTTCCGAGGTTTGAACCGGCATATCCAGTCCGGAAAGTTCGAGTGACACTCCGGCTGCGGGAGCCTGCGGACTGTCTGACTGGGCAGAACCGCTCGAGAGGGCCTGCTTTTCTTTCTCCAGCTTATTAAAAATTGCGCGCAGGTACTTCATGTCTGCATCCATAATTTCGCGCATTTCATCCGACCGGTGTTTTTTCTTCAGCTCTTCCAAATCTTCCGCGGACATGTCATAAACGGCACCGGCAAACTCTTCGGAAAGTTCTTCCAGGCTTGTTTCACGTGCCAGTTCTTCCATAGATTCACGCATAAGTTCTTCATATTCTTCCAGCAGCTGCTGGAGTTCTTCTTCGCTTATTTCAAGAAGTTCTTCGTCCTCATCCGTATCCGTCAGTTCAGCTGCCAGGTCGTCTTCCAGCTCTTCGGAATGCTTTTCTTTTTCAATGGCTTCTTCCTGTTTTAAGTGTTTTACACGTTTTTTTGCAACCCGTTCCATTTTTCTTGCATGTTTAATGGCCAGTTCCAGTTCCTGGTCATCGTATTCCCCGCTTCGCACTTTCCGAAGGAGCATGGCAATCGTACCGCGTGCTTTGGTGACTGCTTTGCCTGCGCCGCCCGATGTTTTGGAAAGCATAATCTGAGCTGATATAGCTTTGAAATTATATGGAAGCCGTTTCTTTTTCTTAGGTGCAGACTTTGATGTGCTTACACTGACTGCTGCAGACCTGTCTGGAGTTTTGAACTGAATGATTCTCTGGCTCTGATTTCCTCTTGTACTTATAGTTCCGGTTATCATGCTCATATGTTATCCTCCCTGATATACTGCTGATTTCTGCCGTCAGGCAAAAAAATTGTCCAGGTAAATCCGTTTACTTTTTGATTGTTTATGTTTGTTATCTGATTGTTATATCGGCATTATTAGGAGTTTCCTTAATTCATTATTAAAAATTGCAGCTATAACCGGGCAGGGGGGAAGTTATCCGGACGCCGGGACGGAGAAACTTTTTCCTTTTTCTGTTCCGCCTTCGAACAGTAAGAAATTCTA
>CAJTVR010000127.1 GCA_910580075.1 uncultured Eubacterium sp.
CACAAGACAGCCCATGATTTATATGTCATTTGCCAGCGTGATTATACCCTGACAATGAAAACATACTACACACTAAAGAAAAATGGAGTCATGTTTGAAGGTTGGGAGGACAAGTATCTATTTGAGATTCTTCCGAAGAAAAAACTTTCTTGATATGGCAGAAATACGAAATATCCACAGTGTCGCAATTTTCTGATTATAACAAGGAACAACTGAAAGAAATGACTTCTTTATCTCCCAAACTTCTGGATACCATAGGACATTGCTGACAGATACCCAGCAAAAAGGCAAGTAAGCTGATGAATTGCTCTACTTGCCTTTTTATTTTTCACTATCTGGTAACAATCCAATAAAAAATTCCGAAAAATCCACGCCATAAATTTGTTTCAATGCGAGAAAGTCGCTAATCCGTATATTCCGAGCGCCAGTTTCGATTTTGGAGCTTGAATTTTATATTCCATGTCGTATTTCCGTTGTGTTTTTGCCATTATAGCTGCCTCCTTGATTCTCTTTGATTATACATCAAATCCTTGCGTATAAGGTGTCAACTAAAATGATACAACATCAGCTTGCCAATAAGGGCAAAAACAAGGGAAAAGGATACTTTTCGGTCAATCCATAGGTTATCCGGTCTCCCTGTCAGACAAATTTGATACAGACGGGTATTTGCTGCCAGGCATCTATCTTCTTGCATATCTGCGAAGAACCGGAACTGTTTCTGCCAGTTTTGCAGCTGCGTAATCGATATCCGCAAGGCTTGTATCCGCACAGAAGCTAAAACGCACGGCTGAATCCAGCAGCTGCTGGTCTAAGTGTATTGCCTGAAGTGTATGAGATGCTGTGCGTTTATTTGAGGAGCAGGCTGACCCGGCAGATACATAAACGCCGTGATCTTCCAGAGCATGCAGCAGTACTTCACTGCGCACGCCGGATACTGCGATATTTACAATATGAGGTGCACTGTCGCGTCCTGTCTTTCCGTTGACTATAATTCCCTCTATTTTAGCCGCCTGTGCCAGAAACCGCTCTTTCAGGCTGTACAAATGTTCGATTTTTGTTTCAAAATCTTCATATGCTTCAGCAGCTGCTTCTCCCATTCCCGCAATTCCCGGAACATTGAAAGTGCCTGACCGCATGCCTGACTGCTGGCCTCCGCCGAGTATCTGGGGCTTGATTTTTGCCGTATCTTTGACATACAAAAATCCGGCACCTTTTGGCCCGTGGATTTTATGAGCACTGACAGAAAGCAGGTCTATGCCCATTTTTTTCGGACGTATCTGCATTTTTCCGTAAGACTGTACTGCGTCTGTATGAAACAGTGCTTTTGGATTTTTTTCATGAACAGCCGCTGCTGCCTGCTCCACTGGCTGAATGGCTCCGATTTCATTATTGACCTGCATGACAGATACAAGAATCGTTTCTTCATTCACGGCTTCCCGCAAGGCATCCAGCAGTACTACGCCGTCTTTGTCCACAGGAAGATATATGACTTCAAACCCTGATTCCTCTAAAAAAGACATCACATTTAATACCGATGCATGCTCTGTCTGTGTTGTAATCAGACGCCTGCCTGCCCGCCTGTTTGCCATTGCTGCCCCTATCAGCGCAAGATTATTCGATTCCGTGCCCCCGGATGTAAAAAGAATTTCCCGTTCTGATACTTTCAGTGTTCTGGCTATTTTTGAGGCAGCATTTTTTACATATGTTTCTGCTTCTATCCCTTTTTTATGCAGTGAAGAAGGATTCCCGTATCCGGTATCCATTGTACGGAGTACCATTTCCTGTACGCGCTGTGAACACCTGGTTGTCGCTGAATTATCTAAATATACTTCCATATGATCTGTTTATTCTCCTTTTTGTTTCCAATGATACCCTGGGAAAACTGAGGGGCGGCTTGTGATATGAATCATCCGCCCGGCGTCCGGCTAATCCCAATCCCCCTCAGCTTCCATCTCTATATGCATCATCAGCAGCGCCATCATCGTAATCGCAGCTGTATCGGTTCTCAAAATTCTCTTCCCCAGTGAAATAACCTGCATCTTCTGCCTGACTGCTTCAATTTCATGTTCTGCAAACCCGCCCTCTGGTCCAATGATTACACTGATTTTCTCATTGGGCTGTATATTCATAAACGCCTGGGCAGCTGCTTTCATTCCACGTTCATTTTCATACGGCACAAGGCAGCGGTCACATTCCAGTGCATATCTTACCGCATCCTCATATGTCATAACCGGATGTACGAGCGGTATCCGGCTGCGTTTTGACTGTTTTGCTGCACTCTGTGCGACTGCCTGCCAGCGTTTTACTTTTGCCTGGGCTCTTTTTTCATCCAGCTTTACGACACAGTATTTCATCGCAACCGGAATAATTTCATACACGCCCAGCTCCACTGCCTTTTGTATGACATACTCCATGCGTTCTCCTTTTGGAAGCGCCTGAAACAGATATATTTTGCATGGAAGCTCTGTGCCGGCAATTTCCGAATTCAGAATATCCAGCTGGACAAATTCACTTGTCAGTTCCAGAACACGGCATTCATAGTCATGCCCGCTTCTGCTGCTGATGCGCACGGTTTCACCCGGCTTCATACGCAGTACATTTTTCATATGATTTACATCCGGCCCTGTAATCGTAATAAAGTCTTTTCCCACCTGCTCATCTTCTACAAAAAACTGATACATTTTATGGCCTGCCTCCCGCTGTTATATTTTCCGTTTCTGCGCCTGGAAGCCTTCAGTCTAAAGGTTTCTCTGCCGTAATATTCACCCATTCGCCCTGATAGTTTGTTTCCAGCACTTCAAATCCCGCCGCCAGCAGCGCTTCCCGCACGTCCTGTTCCTTAAAGTCAATAATGCCGGATGTAATAAAAATACCGCCTTTTTTCAGGCATGGAAAAAGAACAGGAGCCATTGGAATAATGACGTCTGCAAGAATGTTTGCTGCAATGATGTCATATTCTTTTAAAGCCTCCTGTTTCTGCAGCTCCTCATCTGCCAGCAGATTCCCGGAATAAAAATTCCAGTCAGATTCGTCCAGATGATTGACTTTCATATTCCCGCATGCGGACCCGATACAGTTTTCATCTATGTCAATTCCAGTCACTTCCCGTGCTCCCAGTTTTAATGCCGCAATGGATAATATTCCGCTGCCGCAGCCTACGTCAAAAACTTTAGGCCTTCCGGAAGGCCCGGATAATTTTCTGATGTATTTTTGCAGCTGGCGGATACACAGCTGGGTCGTTTCATGTTTTCCGGTTCCAAAAGAAATGCCTGGGTCAATTTCAATCAGTATCTTTCCTTTGTCCTCTGTTTTCAATTCTTCCCAGGTAGGTTTGATTAAAATATCATCTATTGTAAATGCCTTGAAAAACTGTTTCCAGTTATTCATCCAGTCCGCATCTTCTGTCTGTTCTTTTGTAATCTGCGCAGATCCGATATCTAAAAACTGTTTTTCCTGCGCCAGTGCAGCGTGCACTTTTGCTAACAGCGCCTCATGGTCTTCACCGGATTCCAGATAAAAGCTGACCCTGCTCGATCCGTCATCCGGCGGCATCTGCAAAGGAAAATCTATAAACATATCTCCGGTTTCTTCCTCTGTCAGAGGCACATTATTTTCGATCTCGATTCCTTCGATGCCGAGCTCTCCTAACATAGCGCTGATAATATCTTCAGCAGCCGTAGTAGTAGCAATCGTGTATTTGTCCCATTTCATGTTTCAGTCCTTTTACCCTTTCCCAGTCTGTTCTTTTTCCTGCATCTGCGCCAGCAGCCTTTGATATTCGCGGTTTATTTCCTGAATCGCGTCCGTATCCCCGTATTTATTGTCCGGGTGATAAATTTTCAGCAGATCTTTATACCGTTTTTTTAAGGAACTCTGGTTGTTCACACCGGCAAAAAACATTGCCCCGTGAATGGAAGCCGGCCTTGTGCGGATATCATCTTTCTGATAGGCATCCACCTGGTCATAAAAACTTTTTTTCTGCTCAAACTGCTTTTTTTCTTCTGCCAGTTTATACAGTTCACCCTCTAAAATCTGACGCTTCATTTCCAGAAGGTGTTCTTCATGTTTTTTCTTTGTCTCTTCAAACTCCTGCTGACGGTGAAAATGTGCTTTTTCTATATTCAGCTTCATGCGTTCCTGTTCCATCTGACGGGTCTCGCGCCGAAGATTCTGCTTTTTTGACTCCAGGCGTTCTGTTTCCTGTACCCGCCACATTTCAAACTCATGCTGCATCTTTATGATTTTTTCTGATTTCTTATCCGGCGTATTTTTCACAGACTGGCGGTTTTTAGGTTTGCTATGCTGCTCTCCTGTAAAAACCTGTCCCTGCTCATGCACTGTTTTGCGTACAGTACCTGCCTGTACTGGACGTACTGGTACATGTGATGCGCCTGTATGCATTAAATCTGGCTTTGCCATTTACTACCTCTCCTGCCCTGCTATCTTACCTGCATATCTGACTGCTGCCTTTTATTTTCTCTAATATTGGAACAAAATACAAGTGTTTCTGGACCAAATTTTAATTTTTCTACATATTTCACAACTGCCTGCACCTCTTGGAGCCGCATTTTCGTATGCAATGGCAAAAATGCGACTGGCTGAAACAGCAAAAAAGAGCAGGAATACCACAAACAACTATCTTATGATATCCCGCTCCTTTTGCAGCATGATTCTTCCTTATGATCAAATGTCTTCCAGTGCGTCTTTAAATTTATCCATAAATTTTTTACGCCCGGATTTTTTTCCTCCGTTTGCTGCCGCTCCATTCTGGCTCTTTAAAGAATTGCCACAGGCTTCGTCGTATCTGCGCAGCGCCTCCTTTGCCTCTGAGTTCAGATTGGTCGGCACCTGTACGACAAGCGTTACATACTGGTCGCCCCGCACGTTTTTATTTCGCAGGGACGGCACTCCTTTGCCTTTGAGACGGATTCTGGTGTCAGTCTGTGTACCTGCTTTGACATTGTACAGCACATCGCCGTCAATCGTACTGATCCGGATCTCACCGCCCAAAGCTGCCTGCGCAAAAGATATCGGTGCTGTGGAATAAATGTTCATATCCTGACGCTGGAAAATCGGGTGGCTGCTGATCAGTACTTCCACAAGCAGGTCGCCCCTAGGACCGCCATTTACGCCCGGCTCACCTTTTTCACGGATACGCACGCTCTGCCCGCTGTCAATTCCTGCCGGAATGCTGACAGAAATCTTTTTCTTGTTTGCAATATAGCCGTTGCCGTGGCATTGCGGACATTTATCCCGGACTACTTTGCCGGATCCATGACAGTCCGGACAGGTCTGGACATTTTGTACCGTACCAAACAGTGACTGCTGGGTAAATACTACCTTGCCCTTGCCGCCGCACTTGGCACATGTCTCAGGCGTGGTCCCAGGCTTTGCGCCAGACCCGTGACAGCCCGGACATTCGTCCTTTAATACCAGCTCTAATTCTTTTTCGCATCCAAATACTGCCTCTTCAAATGTAATCCGCACGCTTGCGCGTATACTGGCTCCTTTCATCGGCCCGTTGCTGGTTCGTCTGCTGGCACCGCCGAAAAAGTCCCCAAATATATCTCCAAATATATCTCCAAAGTCCATACCGGAAAAATCAAATCCGCCGGCACCGCCGCCACCGCCTTCAAAGGCTGCATGGCCAAACTGGTCGTACTGCCTGCGTTTATCCGGATCACTTAAAATCGCATAGGCTTCGGATGCTTCCTTAA
This sequence comes from uncultured Eubacterium sp., assembly GCA_910580075.1. Classification (GTDB taxonomy): domain Bacteria; phylum Bacillota; class Clostridia; order Lachnospirales; family Lachnospiraceae; genus Eubacterium_J. Next base: position 5,718 of record CAJTVR010000127.1, read on the forward strand.
ATTTCTTTTCTGCTTCTTTATCACCGGGATTCATATCCGGATGGTATTTTTTTGCCAGAACACGGTATGCTTTCTTAATCTCCGCATCCCCGGCACTTTTCGCTACCCCGAGAACCTCGTAATAATCTCTTTTCTGCTCTGCCATAACTTTTCCTCTGCCTGAACATCATATGACTGCCGTATCTGCCGGAATTTACCAGCAGATACGGCTGTTATCATGCAACTGAAACCTTACGCTGTATTTATACTTCTTTGAAATCTGCGTCTACAACATCATCTTCCGGTGCACCTGTGCTGCCGCCTGCTGCTCCTGCAAAATCTGAAGGGTTCGGGCCTGCACCGGCTGCTCCCTGGGCTGCCTGTGCATTTTCGTACATTTTTGCAAATACTTTCTGTGCACTTTCTGTTAATTTTTCTTTTGCTGCCTTGATTTCATCTACCTGGGCATCCGTCATGTTTTCAGCCTGCGGATTAGCCTCAAGCAGTGCCTTTAATGCACTCAGGTCTGCTTCTACTGCAGCTTTATCTGCTGCGTCAAGGCCTGCACCGGCTTCTTCTAATGCCTTTTCTGTCTGGAATACGAAAGCGTCTGCATCGTTTCTTGCATCAATCGCTTCTTTGCGCTTCTTATCCTGTGCTTCATATTCAGCAGCTTCTTTGACTGCACGGTCAATTTCGTCATCTGACATATTTGAGCCGGCTGTAATTGTTATATGCTGCTCCTTGCCTGTTCCTAAGTCTTTTGCAGATACATTTACAATACCGTTTGCATCGATATCAAATGTAACTTCAATCTGCGGCACACCGCGGCGTGCTGGCGGAATCCCGTCTAAGCGGAACTGTCCTAAAGACTTGTTGTCTCTTGCAAACTGTCTTTCACCCTGAACGACATTGATATCTACGGCTGTCTGATTATCTGCTGCCGTTGAGAAAATCTGGCTCTTCTTTGTCGGAATGGTTGTGTTACGTTCAATCAGTCTTGTTGCAACACCGCCCATTGTTTCAATTGATAAGGATAACGGTGTAACATCCAGAAGAAGGATTTCGCCTGCACCTGCATCTCCTGCCAGCTTACCGCCCTGAATGGAAGCACCAATTGCTACACATTCATCCGGATTCAGACTCTTATTCGGCTCTTTGCCTGTTAACTGTTTTACTTTATCCTGAACTGCCGGAATACGTGTAGATCCGCCTACGAGCAGGACTTTTGTAATATCGCCGTTTGTAAGGCCGGCATCTTTTAATGCGTTCTGAACCGGAATCGCCGTACGCTCTACTAAATCGTTTGTCAGTTCGTCAAATTTTGCCCTTGTCAGGTTCATATCAAAATGCTTCGGGCCATCGGATGTAGCTGTAATAAACGGCAGGTTGATATTGGTTGTAGTTGCAGAAGATAATTCTTTCTTCGCTTTTTCTGCTGCTTCTTTCAGTCTCTGCAGTGCCATTTTATCAGCAGATAAGTCCACGCCTTCTGCTTTTTTGAATTCAGCGATCATCCAGTCTGTTACTTTCTGGTCAAAGTCGTCGCCGCCAAGTCTTGTATCGCCGTTTGTAGCCAGTACTTCGATTACGCCGTCGCCGATTTCAATAATGGATACATCGAATGTACCGCCGCCAAGGTCATATACCATGATCTTCTGTTCGCTTTCATTGTCAAGTCCGTATGCAAGCGCTGCTGCTGTCGGCTCATTAATAATACGTTTTACATCCAGCCCTGCGATCTTTCCCGCATCCTTAGTCGCCTGTCTCTGTGCATCATTAAAATATGCAGGAACGGTAATAACCGCATCGCTTACTTTTTCACCCAGATAGCTTTCCGCATCTGCTTTCAGTTTCTGTAAAATCATAGCAGATATCTGCTGTGGAGAATATTTCTTTTCGTCAATCATTCTGCCATGATCGGTACCCATATCTCTCTTAATGGAGATAATTGTCTTTTCTGCATTTGTAACTGCCTGGCGTTTTGCAGGTTCGCCTACCAGACGTTCGCCTGTCTTTGTAAATGCTACAATAGACGGTGTTGTTCTTGCGCCTTCCTGATTTGCGATAACGGTTGGTTTTCCGCCTTCCATAACAGCTACGCAGCTATTTGTTGTTCCTAAGTCAATACCTATGATCTTGCTCATGATTCATTCCTCCTGATTCTATCATCAATAATTTCATGTATCACTATCTTTATATGCAAAAACAATTTCTGTTTCAGTATGCTGTCTTGTGTTCCGGTTCCGCGTCCGGCATCCTTATACACTGCTGCATTTTTATGCGGCTTAGCTTACGACTGCCACCATGCTGTGTCTGACAACGCTGTCGCGGTACATATAGCCTTTCTGCAGTTCCTGTGCAATAATGCCGGATTCATACTCTTCACTTTCTGTCTGCATAACGGCATTATGAAGGTTCGGATCAAATTCTTTGCCGACTGCTTCAATCGGCTTTACATCTGCTTCTTCTAACATTGTCATCAGCTGCTTATAAATCTTATTCATCCCGTCTACAAAAGCGTCATCCTTATTTTCTTCCGGGACAGCTGCAAGCCCTCTTTCAAAATTATCCACAACAGGCAGTACTTTTTCAATGATGCTCTTTGCACCGATTTCATACATCTGTGACTTTTCTTTTTCTGTACGCTTGCGGAAATTATCAAATTCTGCCATCTGGCGTTTTACCTGATCGGTCAGTTCTTCGATTTTTTCATCTCTTTTATCTTTTTTCTTATTTTTCTTAAAAAATCCCTTTTTTTCTCCGGTTTTTGAAGCGCCTTCTGCCGCATCTGCAGCTTCCTGATCTGCTTCTTCGCAGGAATCTTCATTTTCCTCAGATGCGTCATCTTTGGTATTTTCCTCAGATACAGCCTCATCTGATTCGTTTCCAGCTGCTTCCTCTGTACAGGCTTCCTGATCCTTTGCTGTTTCTTCCTGTTCCAGATTATTTTCTATATTTTCCATCTCATTATCTGTCTGATTCTCCATACTGCCTTCCACCTGATGTTCCATGTGTCCTGCTCCTTTCTATTTTAACCGCCTGCTGGTTTTTCATCCTTATGATAAATAACATCCAGCTGTTTTTTCAAATTTTTCAGATTGTTTAATACTTTTTCATAATCCATGCGCTTGGGGCCAATGATTCCGATCATGCCGGTTACACCTTCTCCCAGTTCATAGGCTGCCGTCACTACACTGCAGTCTTTCATTGTTTTAATCGGACTTTCATCTCCGATATATACCTGAATTTCCGTGCCCGGCTCCCTTTCCTGCAGCTTATCTGTAATCAGATTGGCCAGCAGATGCTTTTCTTCAAAAGCGGATATAAACTCGCTGGCTTTTTCGGAATTGCTTAGCTCTGGATATTTAAAAATATTGGTAGCGCCGCTTGTATAAATCTGCAGGTCTTCATCATCGCTGACGGCTGAGGCAACCGCATCTAACACATCGCCTACAATCCTGCTGTGAACCCCTGCCTGGCCTTTCAGCGCCGAAATCGTGCCCAGATTAATCTGTTCTATCGATAAGCCGTTCAGGCTTGTATTCAGAAGAATATTCAGCTTTAGCAGCTGCTCATTGTCAAGCTCTTCTTCTATGACAAGTATTTTATTTTTTACTATATTTCCCTCTAAAACAATTACACATAACAGCTGCCCTTCCTCTACTTTGGATAGCTGGATGAACTTTACCTTTTTGTGGTGATACTGCGGCCCTGTAATTACAGCCGCATATTCGGTATTGCTGGCAAGCAGTTTTGCCACATTTTTTAACACCTGTTCCATCTTTTCGGTATGCTCAATGACCAGGTTCTGCATATCACTTATTTCCTGATTCTTTTCCGCAATCAGATTATCCACATAGAACCGGTAGCCTTTATCAGACGGAATCCGTCCGGCTGAGGTATGAGGCTGCTGAATATATCCCAGTTCCTCTAAATCTGACATTTCATTACGAATAGTTGCAGAACTTAAATGCAAATCTGTGTACTTTGAAATTGTCCTCGAACCGACCGGCTCGCCTGTGTCCAGATAGTTCTTGATAATGGCTTTTAAGATCTTGGTCTTTCTTTCGTCAAGCACGTCCATGACAAGTACACCTACAGCCTTTCTACTTAATTATTCCTGTTTCATTTTCTGTTATCTGATTCCTGCCTGCGTCTCTGTTTATATTTATCATTTCTTTTTGTTAGCACTCATTTAATTAGAGTGCTAATATCGATATGACTAAGATAACACTACCTATTTTCTTTGTCAACCTGTTTTTACGATTTCTCAGCAAAAATGTTGTGAATATTTTATAAACTATTTATAAAGAAAGCATAAACAACATGATTCGCTTCTTAGCTGGATTCCCGGACGCCGGGCGGAGAAACTTTTTCCTTTTTCTGTTCCGCCTTCAAACAGTAAGAAATTCTAGATTTTCTGCTTTGAGGCTGTGGCTGCGGACGGACCGGTGCCTGATGCCCTGGCGCTTTTGGCAGGCTTTATGCAGTGGCACTGGCAGGCACCTTTTGGGGCTTCCGGGTTTTTTCGTGCGACAGGAAGTGTGCCCCAAATCCTGGATATCGGGCAGAAAATTAAGAATTTCTAACTGTTCTCCAGAGTCACAGAAAAAGGAAAAA
>CAJTVR010000128.1 GCA_910580075.1 uncultured Eubacterium sp.
TTTGATAGTATAGGTTGTTCAACTTTTCCTGTCCACATTTATATACTAACACCAGCCAAGAAATTTAAAATTTCGGATTGCAGATACACTCACTGTCCGGCTTTTCTCACGGTTCACCGTTAGTTTCAGCTTTTCTTCCAGATATCTGCTACTGCTTTCCAAAAGCCTTCCGGATGCCCTCCTGCTTTTTGCCGGCAGAACAATGTCGTCTGCGTAACGGATACACGGCACACCTCTTCTTAAAAACTCTTTGTCGAACTCATCCAGATAGATATTTGCCAGCAATGGTGACAGATTTCCTCCCCGGGGAGAACCTTCCTCCGTTTCCATGACTACTCCATTCTCCATCACTCCACTTTTCAGATACCTCTTAATCAGCTGGATTACCCTCTCGTCTTTGATTTCACATCTCAACAGATTCAGTAGCCGTTCATGGTTCAGAGTATCGAAATACTTCGACAGATCCAAAGATACTGCAAAGGTATATCCCTGTTCTGCGTATTCCTTCACTTTCTGGATCGCCTGCTTTGCATCCCTGCCCGGGCGATAACCATAGCTCCCTTCCGCAAACAGCGGCTCATAGATTGGCGTCAGCTGTTGTGTGATTGCCTGTTGCAGGGTTCGGTCAATGACAGTTGGTATGCCAAGCTTCCGCACACCACCATCCGGCTTCAGGATTTCCACTCTCCTTACCGGAGAAGGAGTATATTTCCCACGGTATATACGGTTCACAGACTCCTTCTGGTTTTCCCTAAAATAAGTGAGCGCTTCTTCTATGGCCATCCCATCGATTCCCGGCGCTCCCTTGTTTGCCTTCACTCTCTTGAAAGCTCTGTTTAAGTTATCCTTATCCAGTATCTTCTCCAAAAGTTCCGGCTGTGCACTGTTCCGTTCCTTCCGTATCCGGTTGAAGGAACGATGCGCTCTCACATATCTTTCATGTTCTGCACTATCCTTTTGCAAGCAGCTTTCTTTCCTGTTTTCTGCACCCATGTGTTCCCTCCTCCTTTCCCGGCTGTACTAAGAACTCCTATTGATTCGGTCCTTCATCTCTCGATTACTGCGACCTCTGCTGGCTTCTGCACGTTCAGCACCGCCTTGTCTCCCTGTACGGTGGTTACTCCTTTCGGAGCGTTCCATGCAGACCTCCCCGGGTACCACACGCTTCTTTCTCTCCATCCATCCGCCACATCTACCATACATGATTCCGTGTAGTTACCGGGCTTCAACTTGTTAGGCAGTCTTACCCTCATGCATAGCCTCTTATGTGGTTTCTGTTCGTCAGGCCACAGATTTGCCCATGGGTTAGTATGTCCCCCACATCCGGCTTCCTTCAGATTCCACCTCACGATGGACACCCTTGCCTTCGGCTATATCCTTCCCACTACCGGGTGGATTCCGGACTTGCACCGGTTAGAAACGTGCGCCGCCGGGCGCACCCATAAAAAAATGGGGACGTCTTTGTCCCCATTTTTTAAATTTAATTTTACTTTCTGATTTTCAGACGTTTTTTACAACATTACTCTTTCCCGCTTCCAGTAACCGCCTTGCGCAGTATATCTACCGGAATCATCGTCGCACCCAGAATCACAACCGTAATCCATCCGGCGATTCCAAACGGTACACAGCTGAACATATTTCCAATCCATGTAAACAGCGGGAACGGAATCAGCGCTGCATTCACGATTAAAGCCTGAACAAATATAATGGTGAAAAATACTTTCAAAAATCCGGTATTCTGGTCCATTCCTTTAAAAATGCCATAAGCATCATCCCTGACATTAAATCCGTTAAACAGCGCGCTTATAATAAACAGCACAAAATAACCTGTCAGATGCTGTTCCTGCGTTTCAAAAAGATCTGTAAAAAACGGAAGTTTCAGATACAGGAAGCTGACAGCCGTAAGCCATGCACCCATCGTTAAAATCTGTGTCATCATTTTTTTGCTTACAATGCTTTCATCTCTTCTGCGCGGCTTTTCGGTCATATATTTTTCCAGCGCAGGTTCATTGCCTAGCATAATTGCGCCAAGACTGTCCATTACAAGGTTTACGAATAGCAGATGCGTAACTTTTAACGGTTCTTCCACCCCGAAAAACGGCGCTATAGCGCTGACAACGACCGCCGCTACATTGATGACCAGCTGGAACTTGCAGAATTTTAAAATGTTATGGTAAATCGTCCGCCCATACCAGATCGCATCTTTAATAGATTTGAAATTATCATCCAGTATAACAATCTTGCCAGCTTCTTTTGCCGCTTCTGTACCGCTTCCCATTGCAAAGCCGACGTCTGCACGTTTTAAAGCAGGAGAATCGTTCACACCGTCTCCGGTCATTCCGACTACCAGGTTCATTTCCTGGCAGAGGCGTACCATTCTGGATTTGTCTGTAGGCAGCGCCCTGGCAATAACACGGATATCCGGTATTATTTTCTTTACTTCTTCATCTGACATTTCATTCAGCTGCGCGGAAGAAATCGCTTTGTCATCCCCGCCTTTTAAAAGCCCCGCATCTTTTGCGATAGCAACTGCTGTTTCCAGACGGTCTCCGGTAATCATAACAACCTGAATACCGGCATCCTTTACCATTTTGATTGCATCTCTTGCTTCCGGCCTGACATCATCGCGGATGCCGGCTAAACCAATCAGCACAATATCATCATTGACTGTATTTTCCACTAACGGTTTTTCCGAATAGCCAAATGCAAGGACACGCATTGCTTTGGAAGCCAGCGCATCTATTTTTTCATTTAATGCTGCTTTGTCAATTTCTTTTATATTTCCATCTGCATCAACAAATCTGGCTGCCTGTGCCAGCAGTTTTTCCGGAGCACCTTTATAAAAGGTTTTTCCAAGATTTTCAATTCTGGCCTGGCTGAATTTGTTTGCCGAATTAAATCCCTGGCTCTGCGTAACCGTATAATTCTGGTTTGCATTTGCCGCATTAAACGCTTCTTCTCCCATAAATTTCATCAGCGCCTGGTCTGTGGCATTGCCGCCGATGACATGGTGGTCTGCATCAAATAATGACTGGGTGTTTTTTCCGATCGCAAGATCTAACAGTTCCTTCACTGCAGCGTGGCTGCCAAGATCTGGTATCGGAATCGAAACGCCGTCTGCCGTAAAGAAATCCACAACTTCCAGCATACCTTTTGTAATCGTGCCCGTCTTATCGCTAAACAGAATGTTTAAGGAACCAGCCGTTTCAATACCTTCTGCTTTCCTTACCAGTACGTTATGGTCTAACATCCTGCTTGTGTTCTGCATAAGCACCAGGGAAATCATTAACGGAAGCCCCTCCGGCACAGCGCAGACGATAATTACCACTGCCAGCGAGACAGCCTGGACAATATCCTGGATAATATCCTGAATGCTATTAGCAAAATATGCGTTTACACCGCCAGCCGATACAATAAAATAAGCAAAATACAGCACAGAAATCACAATTGCGCCGATATAGCCAAACGTCGAAATCTGTTTAGCCAGTTTAGCCAGCTTGACTTTGAGCGGAGAATCCGGCTCGTCTTCCTGCATTTCTTCTGCCATGCGGCCCATCATCGTCTTTAAGCCGACTTTTCTGACATCCAGAACACCTTCTCCGTCAAATACAACCGCACCGCGAAACAGGGAATGCGCATCTACAAAGGTATCGCCTGTAATATCATCCGGCAGCTGAAATCCTTCCTCTGCCGCTGTCTTTTTACATTCCTCTGCTTCTCCGTTTAATGCAGAATTGTCTACCCGGAGTGCACCTGAGATAAGAATACCGTCAGCCGGAATCTTGTTTCCGGACTGCAGCAGTACTTTATCGCCTGTTACGACATCATCTACATCAATCACCGTCACCACACCGTTACGGTATACTTTACATTCATCCTTTTTCGTGCTGTCTTTTAATTCTCTGTATTTTGTATCGCTTGACACTCCTGTTTTTGCTGACACAAAAGCTACAATGAGCACCGCCACAATCGTGCCAAGCGGCTCATAAATTTCTGCATAGCCAAAGAAAAACATTACAATCATAAGAGCTGCAATTGCTAAAAGCACTCTTATCATCGGATCGCTGAATGTCTCTTTAAACTCTTCCCAGAATGTTGTCGGCTCCGAATCCGGAATTTCATTCGATCCATACTTTTGTCTGGACTCTTCTGCCTCTTTATCTGTCAGCCCGTTAAATTTCATAAGTAATCTGTCCTCCAGTTATTTTCCTATAACAGATCATGCCGCACCGCAGTCCGCCGTTTTATGAAACGGCGGTTTCCTGCAGAACCGTTAAAAACCAGTACAAAGCCCTGCGGCCGCATGCCTGTCATAATCTTGTTTCCTGTCTGCGCATAATGCAGCGTTTCTGCAGTCTGAATTCCCTCTTTTTTAAACCTAATTCTACTCGTTAAATTTAAAATTTCTTTTTTCTTCATACATACGTGCAGTTACAAAGCTGAATTTCTTCTATATTTTAATTTTCACTTCTCATTATGCCTGCTATATATTCTGCCCTAAAAATATGATTTTATACAGTATTTCCTCTGCTTATGCCTGCAGCATTATACATATCGGTTTGCAAGCTCTCCAAGACCCGGGTCATTGGTTCCCTGGCCGGCTGCGCTGAATTTCCACTCACCGTTATGACGGTAAATCTCACCAAAAATCATAGCCGTCATGCCGGAATAATCGTCTGTAAGGCTGTATTGTAACATTTCTTTGTTATCTCTCTGGTCTACAAGGCGGATAAACGCATTATTGATCATTCCAAAATGCTGCCTGCGCTGCACAGCCTGGTAAATATTCACCACAATTACAATACGGTCATATTCTGCCGGAATTTTCGAAAGATCTATTAAAATCTGCTCGTCATCTCCGTCCCCGGCTCCAGTCAGGTTATCCCCTAAATGCTGTATCGCGCCTGTTCTGTGGGCGAGATTGCCAAAATAAACAATATCAGACTTATCACAAAGCCTGCCATTCCTTAACAGAAGGGCAGAAGCATCACAGTCAATCGGCTTTGGCTTTGGCGCGAAAAAACCGCCCCGTGCCTTTTGTGCTTCATCCCATCCAAGCCCCGCCATAATTTTAGACAGGCCCGCATTATCCTTTGTCAAACTTACCTTCTGCCCTTTTTGCAAACTAACTGACATGAAATTCCTCCTTACATCTATCTTTTTTCACTACTGCACATCTATGCCATAATTTGCGCACAGTGCCGCCAGGCCGCCCTGATAACCGCTTCCAATCGCATTAAACTTCCACTCGCTGCCATTTTTATACACTTCTCCAAATACAGCGGCCGTTTCAATCGAAAAATCTTCTCCCAGATCATACCGGAGCATCTCTTCACCTGTTTCTTCATTATAAATACGGATAAATGCGTTATTAATCTGGCCAAAATTCTGCCGTCTTTTTTCCGGTTCATAAATCGTAACTGTAAATGCAATTTTGGTAATATTTTCCGGCATCCTGGACAAATCCACTTTAATCTGTTCGTCGTCCCCGTCTCCGGCTCCAGTCAGATTATCTCCCATATGTTCTACACTGCCGGACGGATGCTTTAGATTTCCAAAGAAAACAAAGTCTTCCTGCCGGGATACTTTTCCTGTATCGGTCAGCATAAATGCTGCTGCATCCAGATCAAAATCTCCGCCTGTATCAAACTGATTTACATCCCATCCTAAGCCGACAACTACTTTTTTCAGGCCCGGGTTGCCTTTTGTAAGACTTACTTTCTGGCCTTTTTGTAAACTAACTGGCATTTTTAACCTCCTATTGCTGCTTTTATTCCTGAATCCTGCTTTCGGCCTGTCAATTACTTCTTCCGGCCTGCCGCATATGCACAATCCCGCTTTGCTTTTAGCGTGCAAAACGCTGCTATGCTACTTCTATTCCATAATGTGCGCAAAGAGCCGCTAATCCACCCTGGAAACCGCTGCCAATTGCATTAAATTTCCACTCGCCGTTATGTCTGTACAGTTCTCCGACTACTACCGCCGTTTCTATAGAAAAGTCCTCGCCCAAATCATACCGAATTAATTCTGTGCCCGTCGCTTCATCTACAATCCGTATAAAAGCATTGGAAACCTGGCCAAAGTTCTGTCTTCTGACATCCGAATCATAAATCGTAACCGTAAAAGCTACTTTTTCGACATTTTGCGGAATTTTTGTCAAGTCTACTTCGATCTGCTCATCGTCACCGTCACCGGCTCCGGTCAGATTATCTCCCATATGTTTAATCGCGCCGCTTGGATGCTCTAAATTGCCATAAAATACAAACTCTTTTTCTGTAGGACATTTTCCATTTGTACCAGTCATAAATGCTGCAGCATCCAGATCAAAATCCGCGCCGGAATCAAACGCATTCACATCCCATCCCAGACCTACCATAATATTTTTCAGGCCCGGATTGCCTTTTGTCAGATCTACTTTCTGGCCTTTTGATAAATTAATCGGCATAGCTGTTTCCTCCTATATCTTAAATATTTGTCACTGGAAAGTTCTGGTTTCTATTTTATCACACTAAAGCGGGTATGTCACGAAGTATTTTCATATATAAGTATGGCACATGTCATCCGGACATCGTGACAGTATACCGGACAGAAAAGCTAGTCTGACGCTGGAAACCGGGCTGCAAAAACTGCTATGCTGCTGAATTTGCGGCTGGAAGGGCTCCTATGGCTTATATATCTGGCTGGAAGGCTTTATGCTGCTTGCATTTCCGCTCAAAGGCTCCTATGCTGCTGAAAGGTCAGAAAACGGTTAATAAAACATCTATGTTCCTGAAAGACTGCTCTGTCTGCACAAGCGCTTTTCTATGCAATTTACGCGAAAAAATTTATAATGACACATCATTTTTTTTATGATACAATCACAGTACCAAAATACGCCTGAATAATTCAGGGAGGAGAATGCTTCATGAAGAGTCAAAAGCCAGACCACAATTTAGTTAAGTATATTTTATCCCTGCTTTACATTCCAGAAAACGGTTATACGGACACCGCCTGTCAGGAGCTGGCAGAATACCAGTGTACCCAGAATTCCCACAATATACAGACGGCATGCGGCCTGATCCGTTTTATGGATGAAATGCCCGGGGGATTTTTAATTTATCTTGCAGATGATTCTGAAGAAATCATCTATGCAAATAAGGCGCTGCTTCGCATCTGCCAGTGCAGCACATTAGCAGAATTCAGGGATTTTACCGGTAATTCTTTCAAAGGTTTTGTATACCCGCAGGATTTAGAAACTGTGGAAGAAAGCATCAGAAAACAGGTAGCTGAGAGCAAATATGACCTGGACTATGTAGAATACCGACTGAAGCGCAAAGACGGCAAGATTCTCTGGCTGGAAGATTACGGGCATTTTGTCCACAATACTGCAATTGGTGATATTTTTTATGTGTTTATCGGGGATGCCACTGAAAAAAAGCTGAATCAGCAGACGCAGCTGCAGGAACAGACACAAAAAGAACAGCATTTAAAAAACCTTCTGAACGATTACAATAAAGAACGCAAAGTCATCAATCAGGAGCATCTGCGCCGTCTTGAGGTTATTGAAGGACTCAGTGTCAATTATGAATCCATTCTCTATGCTGACCTGGATACAGACAGAGTACTTCCATACCGTTTAAGCAGCCGTACCACGATACAGTTTGAGCAGACGTTTCAGCCGCGCAGATTCAGCTGGTATATTTTAAATTATATCGAAACATGGGTACATCCGGAGGACCGCGAATATGTCAGAAAACAGACTGATCCGGAAAATATCCGTTCGAGACTGTCCGTGCAGAAAACCTTTTATTTGAATTACAGAGTATTAAAAGATGCAAAACTGCAGTATCTGCAGCTTCGGATTGTAAACGTCGGAAGCAAAGACCGGATTTCCCAGATTGTCCTTGGTTACCGCAGAGTCGATGATGAAATGCGCCGGGAAATGGAACAAAAATCACTGTTAGAAAACGCTTTAAACAATGCAAACCTTGCAATTACCGCAAAGAATACGTTTCTTTCAAATATGTCCCATGATATCCGGACACCATTAAACGCAATTTTCGGCTTTACAGCACTTGCGAAACACCATATTCAGGATACCGACGCCGTCAGCTGCTATCTGGATAAAATTAATTCCTCAAGCGAACAGCTGTTAGATCTGATTGACAAAGTTTTGGAACTTACATGGTCAGATACGGATAATATCGGCATTACGGAAACGGAATGCAGTCTGACACAGATTATTAAAAACGTCAGACACCTGCTGGCTGCACAGGCAGAAGAAAAAAATATTACTTTTTCCCTGGATTTTTCAAGCCTGACTCACTGTGATATTTACTCCGACCCGGATAACCTGGAAAAACTGCTGATACATCTGGCTCACAATGCAGTAAAATATACCCAAAACGGCGGCTGGGTTTCTATAAATGCTGCCGAACTGCAGGCACTGCCAAACGATTATGCCATTTATCAGATTACGGTAGAAGATAACGGCATCGGCATCAGCAGTGAATTTATGAAATCTCTTTATAAGCCATTTGAACGTGAGAAAAACACTACTTTCAGCGGTGTTCTTGGTACAGGTCTCGGTCTTACGATTGCCAAAAACATTGTCGAAGCCATGGGCGGAACCATCGATGTACAAAGCTCTCCAGGCTGCGGCAGTAAATTTACCGTCACGCTGCGTTTTCGTACCCAGACACATCCGGTCATGCCTTCTATGAGTGTGGAAGATACTATTACATATTTATCAAGACAGAAAATCCTTCTGGTAGAAGATAACGAAATTAATCTGGAAATTGAAACTGCTCTGTTAGAAGGTCTGGGATTTGACATTGATACCGCCACGGACGGTAAAATTGCTGTAGAAATGATGGAGAAAGCAAAACCCGGCGACTATGCCCTGATTCTTATGGACATCCAGATGCCTGTTATGAACGGACATCAGGCTGCAAGGGCTATCCGGAAACTGAATAACAAAGAATTGTCACGGATTCCGATCATTGCTCTTTCTGCAGATGCCTTTGAAAGTGACCGGCGTAAATCAATAGAAAGCGGAATGGACGCACATCTGCCTAAGCCTATCGATATTCCTGTGCTGTTAGATACAATTACGAAAACACTGCAGGCACACAGGCAGCTGTATGGTATCTGACACTGGAGGAATGCTGCCGCTCCAGCCTGTGACAGGAATGGCTAAAATAAATTTATATAAATGACTGCCGTAAAACGGCTGGTCCGGTTTTGGGCCAGCAAAGACAGCCGCTTTGGTCTGAAAACCGTGGCGGCTGTTTTTGTGAAATGCCAGACGCTGCAAAGGATTCCGGCAATCCTATTTTTCCGCCTGCTCTGTTTTTGGCTGGCTAATAATAAACACGCATCTTAAAACTGCTTCAGCTATAATTTCTGCCATTCTCCTGAAACCCCAGTACAAATTCCAGCAGCTCTTCTGCATACACCGTTTTTCCAGGCATCCGGTAAATATGTCCCTGATTCAGGCAGGCACTGCCAATACCACAGCCGGGGACTGCAGCAGCATCTGCCTGACTGATCATCGGAATGTCAAATTCACTGTCTCCGGCTGCAAATATAACTGTTTTTGCACGCTGCCGTGAATCCTCCAGTTCTTCCTGTTTTATTACCCCGTCTGCTTCCAGTCGTTCTCTCATCCGTATCAGCGCTGTACCTTTATTCAGTTTTTTCGGCACGGCATAGACTTTCTCACCATTATGAAACACATCGGCGAATTGCTGATTCAGCCTTTCTTTTAAATACTGCACCGTACTTTGCGGCGAACGGCACTTTGTAAAGACAAACAGCTTTTCAATATCCCGCACTTCCAGAATCCTGCTGCTGTCACGCTCCAGATAAAAGGCTGCTTTTTCAAGCTCCTTCCTGCTTTCTTCCACAAGCTCTAAAGATTCCTGATACCATGCTTCATCCGGCTTCCCATTCTTTAGCAGCACTCCGCCGTTACAGGCCAGCGCATAACGGATATTTCCAATGCCAGCCCGAATCCGGCTATACTGCTCTACTGTCCGGGTCGTCACCGGAATAAGAAGCATGCTTTTTACCAGTGTCTGCAAAAGACAGTATGTCTTTTCTGTAATAAAAGAAATCTCCCGTCCCTGATAAATTTCCACACAGCGTTTGTTTTCACCTATATTGTGTTTATAAGAATAAATGAGCGTATTGTCCAAATCTGAGAATAATATATTCATTCTTTGCAGTCCTTACTTTTATTGTTAATTTGTGTAAATAATCCGAACGCTGGGAAGAGACACTTTTTCCTTTTTCTGTGACTCCGGAGAACTGT
>CAJTVR010000129.1 GCA_910580075.1 uncultured Eubacterium sp.
TCTCACTGAAATGCACCCGGACAACATAGGTCGTTTTCCCGATCTTCTTTACCAACGCGGGCGCATCCTTTTGCCCTGCGCCGGTCTGGTGTTCTGCCGCCATTTCAGGGATGTTTTTCTCGTTGCTCACAGGGTCATATACTCCTTTCCCGGATGCCACATTCACTTCCGCCCTCAGCAGTGATACTTCTGCACAATCTCCTGCATCTTCTGCCACTTCTGTTCCATATCCCAGACCAGCTTAAACTGCGTCCTGCACCGGTCCAGGTTATGTTCCGGCCTGTGAATCTTAAAATAAGTATCCCCCTGCAGATAATCCGCCAAAAAACGCATGCCGCATTCAAACGTCATAACCTTTGCCCCCATTGGAAGCAGCTCAATCTCTTTTGGGGTCAGACGGCCGCCGCATCCTTCGATAAACCCTTTTGTATAGGCTTCGAATAATTCCATATCACACCAGACTTTATCCAGATTCTTCTCATCCTCAAGAGCTGTGCTTGCTCCGAAACGGATGGAATCGCCAAAATCGTTCATCGCCAGTCCCGGCATCACTGTATCCAGATCAATGACACAGATGCCTTTGCGGGTTTCATTGTCCATCATAATATTGTTTAACTTCGTATCATTATGCGTAACCCGCAGCGGAATCTCTTTTTTAGCTAGCAGAGAGCCAAAAACATCTGTGATATCTTCCCGTTCCAGCACAAAGTCAATCTCTTTTTTCACAGAGGCAGCCCGGCCGCAGACATCCTTTTTCACGGTCTCTTTGAATGTCTTAAACCTGGCTCTTGTATCATGGAATCCAGGAATTGTCTCATGAAGCGTTTCCGCCGGATAGTCCGCCAGCTGCCTCTGGAAATTTCCAAATGCCACAGCGCTTTCATAAAAATCCTCCGGAGTCTCTGCATGTTCCAGACTGACAGCATGTTCAATAAACTGAAATGCTCTCCAGTATTCCCCCTGCGCATCCACATAGTACGCTTTTTTATCTTTTGCCGGGATTACATTTAACGTCTCCCGCTCCGGATCCCCGCCATTTGCAAGAATGATTTTCCTAAGATAAGAAGTCACCCCTGTAATGTTCTCCATCAGTTCATCCGGTTTTGTAAAGATGCTCTTGTTCATGCGCTGTAAAATATACCGTTTTTCTATCTGATTCCCGGTCTCACAGACTACCAGATAAGTATCGTTAATATGGCCGTTTCCAAACGGCTGGTTTCTCTGATAAGTCCCTTCGAAACAAAAATACCCCGCTATATCTGCAATACACTCATCCCCTGCATTTCTCATAATTCATTACCCCATAATTTTTCCGGATAAAGCCCTGACTGGCGAAAGGCGCGTACAGCCTGTTCCACCACTGGCTTATCTTCTTTGTAAGTCACACCGTACCATTTGTCCGCCGTTGTCAGTACTGCCACCGCTGCTCTGTCCTCATGCAGCAGAGAGCTGACAACTGCCGGAAGAAAATACTCACATTTTAACGGGTTCTCCTGTAACCCTTTCTCCAGAAAAGCTGCAAACCCTTTTTCAATTTCTCCTAAAAATCCGGCCGTGAACCCCCACATATTCATTGAAACAATCGTACCCGCAGGCAGCTCCTTCCAGGAAACCCCGTCATCTTCCGTATAGGCTGCCCCCTGCTCTTTTTTTTCGATTCTGGTCCGCTCAGTCACGCTTACCAGTTCTCCGTCAGCATTGATTTCACAAATGCCGCGGGCAACATGCCCGTTTTCTGTCAGCGTATTTTCCAGGCGGTATCCAACCATCGCATAACGGTATTTTTCATCGTCCTCATGGCTCTGCAGATACTGGTAGATTTTTTCAAACGCCTCCCTGCCGTAATAATCATCTGCGTTTATAACGGCAAAAGGCCCGTCGATTTCGTCCTTTGCGCTCAACACCGCATGTGCCGTCCCCCACGGCTTTACACGGTCCGCTGGAACTTCAAATCCCTCCGGGATACGGGAAAGGTCCTGATATACATATGCTGTTTCCATCACTCCTTCTATACGCCCGCCTATGGCTTCCCGGAAAGCCTTTTCGTTTTCTTTTTTAATAATAAAAATGACCTTTTCAAACCCTGCTCTTTTCGCATCGAATATCGAAAAATCCATTATAATATGGCCCTGTGCATCCACAGGATCAATCTGTTTTAATCCGCCATACCGGCTGCCCATACCGGCCGCCATAATTACCAGTACTGGTTTGTTCATTTTTTTCATTCCTTTCCGTCTAAATTTATAGTGTTTAAAACTGTTATGCCTCAATTGTGTACCACCGGATTTCATTTGCATCCAGGTGTAATTCAAAGCAGCTTCCGTCCCCGCGATAAATAACGGTGTCCTGCGGCTCATATGTATTATTAACCACACAGTACTTTCCGTTCTTTACGTATGCATGCACTTCCACATTAAAATTCGTGCTGAACCACTCTGTCAGTTTCTCTTCCCCATGAGTACTCCACAAAATGCTTCTGTACAAAATTCTGCTGTTTTCAAAGCTGTATGGCAGGCCGCTGATATATACGGCGCGTCCGTTCCCAAATTCATTTACTGCCATCTGCACTTCTTTTTCATGCTGCACTAAAATTCTGGTATTCTCATATGCAAATATGTTCTCTTTGCCTTCCCCGAAATCCACAGGTTTTGAAGTATCTGCAAGAATAAAATGTTCCGGATGAGCTTCCCAGTTATATTTGTCATAATTTAGTGTAAATCCGGTCTCTTTTTCTACGCCAAGCACATTTGCAAGCTGCAGATAATGCCCCTGGTACTGATGTCCGGACGGTTCTCCGACGCCAATCAGACCGCCGCCATGATATACAAAAGCACGGACCGCGGCAGATATCTTCGGATTTTCCCAGATCTCCCCGCCTGTATGTGCGGTATCTCCATCTCCGACATTTATGATAACATCCACATCGTTTAACACATCCGGATTGTTTAAAATATCGTCAAAAGAAAGAAATCTCACATCAAACGGCGCTCCGCTTAAAGCCTCAATCACTCCTGCATAGCTGTAATTCTGTTTCTGATACAGTGCATGATGTACCATATGGCAGCCCCAGCTGCGGATTTTTCCCCAGCTGTTTAGCACAGCCACTGTCCTGACGCAGTATGGCGTCGTTCCCTTTGCATTTTCATAAAGCTCGCGGAACTCGTCGCACACGCTCTGGACATAATCAATAAATTCCGGGAAATCCAGTGCCAGTTTTAAATAGCCTCCGTAACCAATGCGGTCGATTGGTTTGCGAAGGATGGCCCTTCTTGCCGTCACCCAGTTCTCCTTTGCCTCTTTGACCGGATTTCCGCCCTCATAAAAGGTATCCGGGAAAAAGTAAGGCAGAAACCGTCCTTCCGTATATGCAACACCAGGAATATCCGAAATCAGGCGCAGAGTGCTTCCGTTTCCCACACTGCCGACTACCGCATCCAGGCCAATCGTGCCAAACTCCGGCATAAAAGGTTCTGTGCCAATCCAGTGGTCTCCTAAAAACATCATGGCTTCTTTTCCGTATTCATGCGTAATGTCCACCATTTCTTTTGCAATCTTTGCCACTTCTCTGCGCTGAAATGCCTGGAAATCCTTGAATTCTCTGCCTGGTACGCGGTACTGGTTGTTGTAATACCCCTGGTCGATAATGTATTCCGGCCGGAACGGATAACCTGCTTCTTTTTCAAACTGCTCTAAAATATACGGGCTTACCGACGCCGAATATCCGTACCAGTCCACATATTTTTCCCTCTTCAGTTCATCAAATACCAGTGTAAACTGATGAAAAAATGTCGTATAACGGATGACATTTACGTAAGGATGCTCCTTGCAGAACCTGCGCAGACGCTCCATGGAATATCTGTGCGTCTTTGGCTGTCTTACATCAAACGTAATCTGATGTTCGAAATCCTTCCAGCCGTTTGTCACAGCATTGTACATATGTACCGGGTCCCAGATCAGATAAGCCAGAAAACTGACGGTATATTCATGAAAGAGTTCTGCCTCATGAATCACAACGCAGCCGGTATCTGCCTGATACTCCCACTGGCTGGCTGGAACGGCTGCTGCGGCAGACCGGTCCATGACTTCCCACCAGCGCCTGATATCATCCCGTGTATTGACCTGCATCAGTTCTCCTGAGATGCCTTTCATCAGCGGAATCGAAAGCTCTTTGTCTGATGCAGTGTGAAATCCTGTCATAATGTAACACTGCTGTACTTCATCCGGATTTGCTTTTGCCCATTCGTTATCCTTACGCGTCGTATAATACGTAGTATATATTTTCGCCCCGGTCTTTGTGAGTTCTTCTGGAAATTCCGTGCCGTCACAGTCACGGATTGCATCCGCGCCCCAGCGGTCTAAGATTTCAACCGTCTCTGGAACTACATCCAGATTGGTAGGAATGGTAACACGCCCTTTGTGTTTTTTCTCTATTTCACCCATTGTCTGCTCCTCTATTCATCTGCTCCTTTATGTTTTCTTTTTATGCGGTCTTTCAAAAGGTTTATTATATATCCAAAGTGCGGTAACCAGAAGACCTGTGCCTGCAATCATAATGCCAAGGCCTTCCAGCCTGCCAGTAAGACGCCAGCCGCCAATCACAGCAGCAACCCCTGCAGCAAACAGGATTGCAATCAAAACCATTCTTAATGCTGCATGTTCTTTCCAAAATTCCATACTCTATGCTCCTTTCCTCCCTGCAGAATCAGCCTTTTAGACCTCCTGCCGCCATACCCTGTGTCAGCTTGCTCTGTACACAGATATACAGAATCAGCGTAGGAAGCATTACAATCACAAGACCTGCATACATAATACCGTACTGTGCTGCCGACTGCTGTGCCTGCATCAGGTTCAGTAATCCTACCGGCAGCGTCTTAGGTCCTTTTGCGGAACTCATCAGTGTCATGGAGATTATGTATTCATTCCAAAAAGACAGGAAATTAAACAAAATGACTGTAATAATAGAAGGTTTTGCCATTGGAAAAATAATTTTCCACATCGCCGTCGTATATCCTGCCCCGTCAATATAGGCTGCTTCTTCATAATCGTGCGCCAGCGTCTGAAAATATCCGGATAACAGGTAAATCGTAAACGGCAGCGCAGTAGATGCATAAACAACTGCCAGCACAACCAGATTGTTCAAAAGAAATCCTGCCCCAAAGATTTTTTTCAGCCAGACATCGCCGTCTCTTAACATCAGGAAAATAGGCACTACGATGTAGTTTACGTTGATAAACAGCCCTGCCATAAATAGTGTATTCAAAAATCTGCTTCCTCTGAACCGGAATCTTGCCAGACAATAGGCAGCCGGCAGGGCCACCAGCAGCAGCAGCGCCAGGGCCAGTGCTGTGACGATCACAGAATTTAACATATAATCGCCCATTTTGGCCGTATTCCAGGCGTCCACAAAGTTCTGCCAGTAGAATCCTTTCGGCATCGTCCATGGATTCCCGTAAAATTCACTGTTCTGCTTTATGGATGCCAGAAATACCCACGCAACCGGCACAAGAATCGTAATTGTGAGCATCAGCAGCACAAAGTAGATAAAAAATTTATACAAACGCTCTGTAGAATCTGTTTGCTTTTCTTTTCTCATATCCGTCCCTCCTAAAACTCTAACGGCTCACGGTCTGTAACTTTATTTACCATTGCAGAAAGTGCAAAGGAGAATAAAAAGATTACAACGCCGATTGCCATACTATAACCGTACAATCCGGCATCCTTCTGGCTGTACATATAGCTGAGCGCTACTTCAGACGCACCGTTCGGGCCGCCAGAGGTCATCGCTTTTACAAAAAGGAACGTCATATTAATGGTTGAAATGATAAAAAATGTAAGTGTCGTACGGATATTTGTCCAAATCAGCGGGATTGTAATCTGAAAAAACTGTGTCAGCCTTCCGGCACCGTCCAGATTCGAGCTTTCATAAAGACTTTCCGGCACACTGGACATAGAAGCCATATACATAACCATATAATACCCAATCGCCTGCCATACCATGGCGATGACCAGACTGACCATGACTAAGGATTCGCTTTTCCACAAAATCGGATCTGACATATCGCGGAACAGGCCGATAATGCTGTTAAGCATCCCGTTTTCCGGTTTATAAATTGCGGAGAAGATACCTGCAATGACAACGATAGACAAAATATTTGGGATGTAGAATACAACCCGGAAGAAATTCTGCCCTTTAATCTTTTCCCTTGTCAGAATGCCTGCAAATACCAGAGCAAATGCAAAGGTTATCATTGTAACAATCACTATCAGCAAAATCATATTCTGCATGGAGCGGATAAAATTGCTGTCATTCATCAAAACCTGAAAATTTTTCAATCCCACAAACGTTTCTGTCGGTGAATACGCACCTTTTTCATACAAAGACATGCGGAATACATTCAGGGTCGGCAGTATCATAAAAATAGAAAATAAAATAACTGCCGGTGCGATGCATGCAATTAAAAACCCATTACGTCTTTTGGAACTTTTCATGCTATTCTTTCCTTTCCTAAAAATGAAACTACGGCGGGCAGAGTCCTGCCCGCCGTCTAAAAATACGATCTATATCATTTCTGAGGATACTATCATTTTTAAGGATACAATTTTCCGATGCTGCTGTTATTTGAGATTTGCACGCATCTGGTCGCTGGAAGAAATCACGCTTTCTATCCATTCATCCTCTGTCATATCTCCGGAAACTAAGGAGTTTACAGGGTCTAAGAATACGGTACGTACTTCTACGCCAGGAATTGCATCAAATGCTGCAAAATTACCCATAGCCGGTTTTACGCCGTTTTCATAAATTGAATAGAACATTACATTGTCGCCTTCAAGCTTGTCAGCAATATTTACAACAGGCTGAACTGCGCTGCTCTTAGCAAAAATTTCACAAGCCTTATCGCTGTATAAGTATGAAACGAATAATTTTGCTGCATCCTGGTTCTCAGCGCCTTCTGGAATCCATGCCTGTTCAAACCATGTATAGCTGTAGCTGTCTTCGCCGCTCTTTACTGCCGGAAGTGCTGTCATGCCCCATTTGAATCCTTCTTCACGCGGAGCTTCTGCCATTTCGCCAACAATCCATGTACCGTTCGGCATGAAAATCGCTTTGTTGTCAAGAACTAACTGCTGATTCTGTGTAAAGTCCTGATCATTTGCCTGTGCCGGTGTAATCGGATTTGTATAAGAAGCTAATTTTGCAATGATATCAAAACAGGTCTTAGCTTCCGGAGTCTCCCAGATGCCTTCCTCATAACGGGTCGCTTTATCAAAGAATTCCGGGCCGCCTGCAGAATACATCAGTGCATAGAGGAATGTGTCAAAATAGCCTGCTGTCGGATATGTGAATAAATAGATATCCTCTTCTTTTGCCTTATCTCCAAGCTCCCACATTTCATCCCATGTAGAAGGAACTTCCCAGCCTTTCTCCTCTAAAAGCCCTGCGTTATAAAACAGTCCGCAAGGAGAATAAAACATCGGTGCTAAAAATGTCTTGCCGTCACCATAAGGGTTTGTAAGAGAGGTATCTGTAAATCCTTCTGCGATCTTTTCTGATACTTTCGCTGTCTCGCCAGGTACTGTCATAGATAACACATCGGTGATTTCCAAAATCATGTTATCTTTAATAAACTGTTCTGTCAGTCCTGCTTCACGGCCGGTTGCCAGATGAATCACATCCGGATATTCGCCGCCCTGCATCGAAGGCCCGATCACATCTTCCAGATTTTTATCTGTAGTAAGTTCTACTTCAACGCCAGTCTCGGCTGTAAACGCTTCTGCTACTTCCTTCCACATATCTGAGCCATACGCTGTCTCAATAGCAGCTACACTGATTTTTGTGCCGGCATAATCTGCATAAGGATCTTCTGCTGCATCTGACCCGCTGTTTCCTTCATCAGCAGATGTGCCTTCATCATCCGGTGTCTCATCTGTAGTATCTTCTTTCTGTTCATCTGCAGCGCCGCTGTTATCGCCTGCTCCGGAATCCGATGACCCGCATCCTGCAAGCAGAGAAGCCGCCATACTGACGCTCATGAGTGTACACAAAATTTTCTTTTTCATGTTTCAAACCTCCCATTTGATTATAGTGATTTTGACCATAAATTTATGTGTCATCCTCTTCATATTCACTATTATATCTGATTTTCTTCTTTTTTTTACCCATATGTTGCTGACAATTTTATATATCTTGCTTTTTTTATAAAAATCTTGCAAAAAATCTGCTTCTTTCATATACTTATACCAGAAACTGTTTTGAAAGCCTTGGAAATTATACATTTTATCCAAAAGGCAGAAAGGAGACTCTATGAGTAACCGAAAATTAAATCTGGAAAACAAGACTCTTCCGGAACTTTCTTTCAGACTCCTGTCCATCTCTTCATCGAAATATGAAAATGACTGGACTAGTTTCCCGCACAGCCACCAGTTTACCGAAATCTTTTTCATCAAAAGCGGCAGCGGATATATGAAAATTGAAAATGAGACTGTCCCGGTAAAAGCAGACAGCCTTGTATTAATCGGTGCCCAGGTCCTGCATACAGAATTTTCTAATGCTTCAGACCCGTTAGATTATTATGTTCTGGGCGTTGAGGGACTTAAAATCAGCACAGACCGTCCGGCAGAATACAGCATTGTAAATTCTCCTGCAAGCGCCCCTTCCCTGCGGCTGTGCTTTGAAAGCATACTTGAAGAAATGCACAATAAAAAGAAATGCTATGAAGAAATATGCCAGCATTACCTGGCCATTCTCATCCTGTCCATTTACCGCAAGGACCAGATTTCCTGCGAACTTGCAGAACCTTTAAACAGCAGCCGCGAATGCCACAAAGCCAGACGCTATATGGAGGAAAACTACCAGGATAAAATCACGCTGAGTTCCCTTGCCGAAAACTGCAACATTACAAAATATTATCTGAGCCACCAGTTTCGTGCGCTTTACGGAAAATCTCCCATCGCGTACCTGACAGATATACGTATTTCAGCTGCCAAGGACCTGCTTACAACAACCAGCTACAGCATCGAGGAAATTGCCGGCAGCACCGGTTTTTCTTCCAGCAGTTATTTTTCCCAGACATTTCAAAGGCTCTGCCATATATCCCCGCAGCAGTTCCGTAAGACGCATGCTGTTTTATAAAACTTGGGACTGCCTCTGCCTTAGTCAGGTGATTTTCGGAAGGTTCCAGCGGTAATGTGTAGCAAAAAACCTGATGAGTATTACAGTCAGAAGGCCTGCCGCCATAGCAGGCAGGTCGTCCCAGAAAGACTCCAGAAATACACATACAGCCGCACCCATTACGGATGCGCACGCATAGATATGCTGGTTAATATATAGGGCTTTTCCTGAGCCATGATATCCCGCAGCAGTCCGCCGCCGACCCCTGTAATTACACCTACAAAAACAAGTAAAAAAGCCTGGTCATACCCGGCATTTCTTGCAGTATTAATGCCCGTTACAGTAAAAATCCCAAGCCCGATTGTATCAAAAATAAGCATGATTTTATTATACACAGCAGTAATTTTATTGTTTTTCAAATTCCGCTTTGCATAAACAATAAAAAACAGCAGCACAGAAGCCGCCACTGACACTATCGTATATACCGGCTTTTGAAACATCAGCGGCGGAATCACTCCCAGTATCAGATCCCGTATCAGACCTCCGCCGACAGATGCCGTAACGCCCAGCACTGCTACGCCAAACAAATCCATTTCTTTCTGTATCGCCAGCATAGCCCCGGAGGAGGCAAACGCAATTGTACCCGTCAGTTCCATAACCAGAATAAAAATATCTAAGCCGTCCATAAACTCCCGCTTTCATCCTTTTTCATTATATTCCTCATACTTCATTTCATGCCCGGGACCTTCTGAATCTGCCCGCTTCCAGCATCCGGTCATTTTTTATATTCCATAATATCCGATATATCACAGTCCAGTATCTGGCAGAACCTGTCTATTGTATTTGTGCTGACACTTTCGTTTCTTTTTAACCTTGTAAGCTGCGAAGGGCTTATATTATAATCATGAATCAGTTTGTACTGGGATATATTTTTCTGTTTCATTACATTCCACAAATTATCAAAAGTTATCACGAGAATGCTCCTTTATTACAATCCTGGATGCATAATACCGGATATCAGCTGATATTTAAATTACTGATATTAGTTATTAACGCATATTAGTTATGCCAGGGATATTGGGATGATGCCGGTACGTGTGAGTGAGCCCGGACGCTGGGAAGAGACACTTTTTCCTTTTTCTGTTCCGCTTGCGAACAGTAA
>CAJTVR010000130.1 GCA_910580075.1 uncultured Eubacterium sp.
CTGTTCCGCCTGCGAACAGTAAGAACTTCTA
This sequence comes from uncultured Eubacterium sp., assembly GCA_910580075.1. GTDB lineage: Bacteria > Bacillota > Clostridia > Lachnospirales > Lachnospiraceae > Eubacterium_J. The sequence goes on from CAJTVR010000130.1 coordinate 32, forward strand.
AATTTTCTGCTTCCAGTCTGTGGCGGCGGACGGACCGGTGCCTAATGCCCTGGCGCTTCTGGCATGCTTTATACAGTGGCGCTGGCAGGCACCTTTTGGGGCTGCTATGTTTTCGGCAGCGGCAGACAGTGAGCCCCAAATCCTGGGTATGAGGCAGAAAATTAAGAATTTCTAACTGTTCTCCAGAGTCACAGAAAAAGGAAAAAGTGTCTCCGCCCGGCGTCCGGCTAACCCATACGTATCGCTGAATTATACAATTCGATTTTACAAAACACTCTCTGGCAGAGACAGATATGTTAATTCAATATCTGTTGACAAATAATATTATGTATCATATAATATTATTTGCTAAATAAATAACGAAACAGGAGGGACATAATATGGAACAGGAAGAAATGAGAATTCAAACACCCGCCCGGGTCAGATCAGATGCCGGAACATCCTGGCATATAATAAGCGGCAGTACCCTGAAAATGATTGCTGCTATTACTATGCTGATCGATCATTTTGCGGCAGGAATTATAGGCAGATATCTGTATATGCGGGGCGGAAATAATCTGGACTGGAGAGACATGGATGCATATGAAAAGTGGATGGAGCAGAATGAGACTCTGTTTCAGGCGTATAACCTGATGCGTGACATCGGGCGCTGCGCTTTTCCGATTTACTGCTTTCTTCTGGCAGAAGGACTGATACATACCAAAGACCGCAGGAAATATGCCGGAAGGCTGTTCCTGTTTGCATTTATTTCTGAAATACCGTTTGATCTGCTGTTTAAAGGTAAAATATTAGAATTTAGTCATCAGAATGTCTTTTTTACACTGTGCCTGGGTGTAACAGCGGTAATCGCGATAGACTGGATTCTTGAAAAAGAGCAGCTGCATCTAATAATCAGAGGTATTTTATGCTGTGCAGCCGCCGGAGCCTGTATGGCGGCTGCAGATGCACTGCGTACGGACTACGGGGCAAGAGGCGTGCTGTGCATTGTGATTATATGCGTGCTTCGAAATGCCAGAGAGCTGCAGATTGCTGCCGGTGCATGTTCTTTTTTGCTGTTTCTGAGTGAAATGGCAGCACCATATGCATTTATCTCCATTGCTATGTACAGCGGAAAACGCGGATGGAAACAGAAATACTTCTTTTATCTGTTTTATCCGGGGCATCTGCTGCTGCTGTATCTGCTAAGTGCAGTGCTTGGCATATCAGCGTATCCGGCCTGGTAAACTGCAGTATGATAAAGCCTGCCAGAATGCTCAGAACGGTAAAGAAGCAGGCAGCCGAAAACAAGATATCCTCACCAATGGGGAGCTTGCTGCCGCCCTGTTTTCTCTGCCGGAGAAAAAGAGGGAAATCATCTGCCTTTATTAATGGTGAGAGGCTTTCGGAAGGCAATAAACAGTCTCAGCCTGTTTCCTCAAAGCCATGAGCTAGATGAAGATGAAGAACTGGCAGAGTATATAAAATTCAGCCAGTACCAGCCGGGCGGAGACACTTTTTCCTTTTTCTGTGACTCCGTAGAACTGTTAGAAATTCTTAATTTTCTGCCTGATACCCAGGATTTGGGGCACACTGTCTGCCGCTCTAGAAAACATAGAAGCCCCAAAAGGTGCCTGCCAGTGCCGCTGCATAAAGCCTGCCAAAAACGCCAGGGCATCAGGCACCGGTCCGGCCGCCGCCACAGCCTTAAAGCAGAAAATTTAGAAGTTCTTACAGTTCGCAGGCGGAACAGAAAAAGGAAAAAGTGTCTCCGCCCGGCGTCCGGGTAATCCATATCTAAACAGCATTTCTGCAAGGTCAAAAAAATCATACTCCAGGCTGACAATACATCTGATCTCTGATGAAAAAAGGTCAGAAAAACCCCTGCATCAGGTCTGATAGAAAAAAGCGGCATCCTGCAATAACTGATAAAATGTAAATAAAAAATCAGGGAGGCAGCTAAGCATGAATCAAAAGATGAAAAATCCAATTATACCAGGATTTTACCCGGACCCATCGATTTGCAGGGCAGGAGACGAATTTTATCTGGCATGTTCCAGCTTTGAATTGTGCCCGGGAATTCCGGTTTTTCACAGCAGGGACCTGGCACACTGGGAGCTGTGCAGCTATGCGGTGTCAGGTCAAAACGGCCTTCATGTAGAGAAAAACAGCATGACAGGAGGCCTGATGGCACCTACGGTCCGCTATTATGACGGAACATTTTATATTATCAACGCCAATTTCTGCGATAAAGGCAATTATATCGTGACCGCCCAAAATCCATACGGCCCGTGGTCTGAGCCGCACTGGCTGTCTGATGTGCCGGGGATAGATGCGTCCATTTTCTTTGACCATGACGGCAGATGCTATGTACTGGGGACGGGGAATGTCTGGGATAACGGAACAGGCGTAAAAGAGCGCGGAATCTGGCTGGCAGAATATGATATCAGAAATTTTAAAATGGCTGGGGAGCCGGTTACGATTTTTAACAGTGCACTGCGTGTCGGCTCCTCTCCGGAATCGCCGCATTTATACCATGTGGGGGATTATTATTATCTGGTGATAGCAGAAGGCGGGACAGAGCACTATCATGCGGTTATGACTGCCAGGAGTAAGGATATTTTTGGATTTTATGAAGGAAATCCCGCCAATCCGGTACTGACACACCGCCATATGGGCTATTCCTGTCCGGTGACAAATGTCGGACATGCAGATCTGGTGCAGCTTCCGGACGGAAGCTGGTATGCGGTCATGCTGGCATCAAGGCTGATAGAAGGAAAGTGCAAAAATCTTGGGCGGGAAACGTTTATCTGTCCGGTTGTATGGGAGAGGGACTGGCCGCTCTTCAGCCCGCAGACAGGCAGGCTGGAGATGGAATATGATATGCCGGAAAGCCTTGCGCCGGCAGAATATCCGCCGGAACCGGAATGGGATGATTTTGAATCAGAAGAACTGAAACCATGCTGGAATTTCTGGGGAACACCGTATGAGGCGTTTTATAAAATACATCATTCGAAGTTAATTATAAAATGCATCCGCCAGCAGCTGGCAGAAGAAATACATCCGTCCAGCCTTGTGCCGGAATATCACAAAGACCGGTTTGCACCTTTTGTGGCACGAAGGCAGCGGAGCATTCATACGGCCGTTACCTGCAGGATGACATTTATGCCTGAAGGGGTACAGAGCGCCGGGCTGGCTGTCGTTCAGGCGATGAATCACCAGTATCATCTGGAGCGGGCATGTGAAGATGGAAAGCAGACAGTCAGATTTGTAAGGTATACCGCAGATTATGATGTGATGCCCCATATGCCGGGGTTTCAGAGCAGGACCAAAAAGGACGTTCTGGCACAGGCTGCATGGGAAGAGGCAGATATCATCCTGCAGATTGAGATGGAGGGCGAGGCGTTCAGCATCCGCTACGGAGCGGACTTATCCAGCCTCAGGGAACTTTGTACCGCTGACGGTGCTGCCATTAACCCGGAGAAGGCCGGGTGTATGGCCGGGACAATATGCGGGATGTTTGCTTCAGGAAATGGGGCGGACAGTGAAAATCAGGCGGAGTTTGACTGGTTTGAAATGAAACCAGTTTCCGTGCATTCCTGACATTACAAAACTGTAAGGTAAATCTTTTAGATTGTAATGCAGCAGTAAGGATTTTTCCTCCTTTATAGTCTATAATAGATTCTGCAAGGAGGAAGTAAAGATGAATGAAAAAGTAGTAGCAGCAATTAAAAATCTGACCAAAGATTATGGGAACAAAGGCTTTAAGACGAGTGTGTTAAAAGGAATCGACCTTACGATTCTGGAGCATGATTTTATAGCAGTTATGGGGCCGAGCGGTTCCGGGAAGACAACACTGTTAAATATTCTTTCGTCGATTGACAAACCGACCCATGGCAGTGTCATGATTGCAGGGAAGGATATTACACGTGTGTCAAACCGGGAATTATCGCAGATCCGGCGTGATAAAATCGGTTTTATATTTCAGGATTATAATCTGTTAGATACGATGACGCTGCAGGATAACATTGCACTGCCGCTGTCGTTAAACGGAGCAGACAGCCGGACCTGCTTTGAGAAAACCATGCAGTTAAGCCGGGCGTTCGGGCTTGTGGATCATCTTGGAAAATATCCGTATCAGCTCTCTGGCGGCCAGAAGCAGCGCGGCGCAGCATGCCGGGCGTTAATTACAGGGCCTGAGATTATTTTTGCTGATGAGCCGACTGGGGCGCTGGATTCGAAATCCGGCAGAGAACTGCTGGAATGTCTGCGGGATATCAATGAAAAGGGAATGGCAGCTGTCTTAATGGTCACGCATGATGCATTCAGCGCGTCTTATGCAAAGGATGTATGCTTTTTAAGCGACGGGCGGATGAAGTGCCGTCTGAGCAGGGGAAGCAGCCAGAAAGAATTTTATGACCGCATTCATGATATGCAGGCTTCCATGGGCGGAGTCGGAGAATTGAAAATGGCAGACAGGGAGGGAATTACCGCATGAGGATGTATCAGCTTGCTTGGCAGAATGTGAAAGGCAGTCTGTGCAGTTATTTTTCGCTTATTTTGTCCCTGACATTTACCATAATGATCTTTTTCAACTTTCAGATGATCGTTTATTCCGATGCCCTGGACGCTATCGGAAAACATAACCAGGATTACAGCAGTATGATTGTGCATACATTGTCTGTCGTGCTAGTCTTTTTCATGATCTTTTTTACCGGATATGCGGCCAGTGTATTTTTGGTACGGCGCAAAAAAGAAATGGGAATTTATATTTTTATGGGCCTTACCAATGAAAAAATCGCCAGGCTTTATGCAGCCGAAATGACGTTTACAGGTATTGTAACGCTGGCGGCCGGGATTGCGTCCGGAATGCTGACAACACAGCTTTTTCAGATGATACTGTTAGCTTTGTCGGACATTGCGGCTGAGACAGGATTTTCGTATTCCATTCAGCCGGTGCTTATTACGTCAGCCGTTTTTCTGGCAGTATATCTGTTTTTTGTCATAATGGGGTATTTCAATATCGTAAGAAGCAGTGTGCTGAACCTGGTATCGGCGGCCAGGCAGAATGAATATGTCCGACAGGGCAGTCTGGTGCTGGTGCTGAAAACAATTGCAGGAATCGGGATTTTATCAGCCGGGTTTTATCTTGCAGTCGTGGAAGGCGGAATGGAGGTGCTGAATCATTCTCTGCAGGCAGTGGTGCTTGTCATTGCCGGTGTGTATTTTTTGTTTGGCGGACTTATTCCGCTTGTATTCCAGGGGCTGGCCCGCAATAAGATATATTTATATAAGAAACAGCGCACGCTCTGGGTAAATCAGATGATTTTCCGGATGAAAAAAAATTACCGGACTTATGCGGCTGTCTGTGTGCTGATGCTCTGTTCGGTGACGGCTCTGGCAGTCAGTTTTGCCTTGAAAGAGCGCTATGAAAGAATGGTGCATTACCGGAATACGTATACGTTCCAGATGCTTAGTGAACGGCCGGATCTCTCAGATGAGGCGGAACAGGCGGTTACACAGGATAATGAAATTGTATACAGCAGCAGGATCAGCCTTCTGCAGGTTCAGGACCGCGGGCAGGATGCGCAGAACGAAACTTCTGGCGGCAAAGCATGTGCCCTGATCTGCTATTCACAGCTAAAGCAGCTGGCCAAAGATACCGGGCTTAAATTTGACATACCAGATCTGAAAGATGATGAAATAGTAAACATAACGCATTTATATCTGATGTCATTTCATACAAAACGCACTGGCATTGAAGTAGAGATTGCGGGAAAGACGTTCCGGCAGCTGGATGAAATCAATGAGCCGTATCTGGGTGTTTTGCAGGAACAGCAGAACTATTTTGCAGTCAGTGACGCCGTGTATGAACAGATGATCCCTGACGGAAAACAGCTGTATCTGTCTAATTACAGAATCAGGGATGTTTACCGTTATAAAGCCTCGCTCAAAGCGCTTGACAAGCTGGCAGACAGAGAACGCGGACAGGGCCGTTACATCGGGCGTGTCGTAACAGCGCCGGACAGCACGTCTGAATGGGAATGGATTAAAATCCTCTATTCCCTGGGGGTATTTATGGTTATGGTATTTATTATGGCCAGCGGCAGCATCCTGTTTATGAAACTGTATAATGATGCTTTTGAAGACAAGGGACGGTATGATATTCTACAGAAAATAGGATGTTCCTATAAGACGTTAAGGCGTGCGGCAGCACAGGAACTGCTGGCGCAGTATGCACTGCCGTTTGCTGTTATGACTGTTTCTTCTTACTTTTCCGTGCATGCGCTGGAAAAAGTGATGCATACAGATCTGGCGGAAATCAGGCTGGCCAGTGTTGGGATTATTCTGGTATTTTTCCTGATCTGCTACAGGATATCAGTAGGAGTTTATGTAAAAAATGCAGGCATACGGAAAGGCTAGCAGCAGCCTGTAATATTAATTTGAAAATCTATTGACACAGTTCGCAGAAGGTGATAATCTGTACAAACAGCTTCAGCATCCGGGATACGATATCCGGGTGCTGTTTTTCACGGGCAGTAAAACAAAGGAGGGGAATATGCGTAAGTTATCAAAATTTATAGGAGACAGAGATTTTTATAGGATGGTGCTTTTGATTGCAGTGCCGATTATGATTCAAAACGGCATTACCAACTTTGTAAGCCTTCTGGACAACATTATGATCGGACAGGTGGGAACGGAGCAGATGTCAGGTGTTGCGATTGTCAATCAGCTGATTTTTGTATACAATCTCTGCCTGTTTGGCGGCGTGTCGGGTGCGGGGATTTTTACAGCACAGTTTTACGGACAGGGCAGCCAGGAAGGCGTGCGCCAGACGATGCGGTTTAAACTGTGGATGGTGACTGCGGCTACAGTTCTTACGGCTGTAATTTTTCTGGCTGGCGGGACGTTTCTAATCAGTGCATATTTAAAAGGAGAAGGAACGAGTGAAGATATCGCCGCAACGCTTGCATATGGAAAACAGTATCTGGGTATTATGCTGATCGGGCTCCCGGCATTTGCCATTGTACAGACCTATTCGAGCACACTGCGGGAATGCGGGCAGACGCTGCTGCCGATGAAAGCCGGAATTATAGCAGTATTTGTAAATCTGGTGTTTAATTATCTGCTTATTTATGGAAAGGCAGGGTTTCCGGCAATGGGCGTGCGCGGCGCTGCCACTGCTACCGTGCTTTCCCGGTATGTAGAAATGCTGTGTGTAGTAATCCGCGTGCATAAAGAAAAGGAAACATATCCGTTCATTACAGGACTTTACCGCACGATGCAGATTCCAAAGGATCTCGTATGGAAAATTATTGCAAAAGGCAGTCCGCTTTTATTTAATGAAACATTATGGGCGGCCGGAATGGCTATGCTGACCCAGTGCTATTCTGTGCGCGGGCTGAATGTCGTAGCAGGCCTGAATGTGGCAAATACAATCGGCAATGTATTTAATATCGTATTTCTGGCAATGGGAGAATCAGTTGCTATTATTGTCGGCCAGTTTTTAGGTGCCGGAAAGATGAAAGAAGCAAGGGATACAGATAATAAAATGATTGCATTCGCAGTCATGTGCTGCAGTGTGATTGCGGCGGTTATGTTTTTTGCAGCTCCGCTTTTTCCCAAATTATACAATATCAATGAACAGGCAAGGGAGCTTGCGAAATATTTTATTATGGCAGCCGCTGTATTTATGCCGCAGAATGCCTTTTTAAATGCCGCTTATTTTACGCTGCGGTCCGGTGGAAAGACGGTGATTACGTTTTTGTTTGACAGTGTGTTTATCTGGTGTGTCAGCGTGGCTATTGCATATACACTTAGCAGGTTTACACAGCTTCCGGTTCTTGCAGTGTATGTTATGGTGCAGCTTGGAGATATCATAAAGTGCGTGATCGGGTTTGTGCTGGTGAAAAAGGGAATCTGGCTGCATAATATTGTGGAACAATAAAGCAGCCGGGCGTGCTGAAAGAAAAACTTTGACAGATCAGAGAGGAAAAAAGCAGCCGGGCGTACTGAAAGAAAAACACTGATAAAACAGGAAGGAAAAAGCAGTCAGGCGTACTGAAAGAAAAACACTGATAAAACAGGAAGGAAAAAGCAGTCAGGCGTGCTGAAAGAAAAACACTGATAAAGCAGGAAGGAAAAAAGCAGTCAGGCGTGCTGAAAGAAAAACACTGATAAAACAGGAAGGAAAAAAGCAGTCAGATGTGCTGAAAGAAAAACACTGACAGATCAGGGAGGAAAAAAGCATACAGGCGTGCTGAAGAAATATTTTACAAATAAGGGAGGAAATGAACATGGCTGAGCCTTCAAAGAGGGACTGGAAACTATATAGGGAGAAGATATCTGGATGGCAGGAACATTATATGGAGAAACTGGTGAAGGAATATGCGGATTATTTGAACAGCAGTCTGCCAGCATCCACCAAATTCTGGGAGATACAAAAAAGGATTAAAAGAGACAGAAAAACGCCGGGTGTCTGTATTGAGTTAAGCAAATCTGATATGTTTTGGGATATTGCGAGACTGATTCATGATCAGGTTATTTCGGAGGATGATCTGGAAGAATTTAGTGATGATTTAAAAGAAGCAGTAAGGCTGATTTTGAGAAGATGAAAATAAAACTCTGCGGGTTTGGGTAAGACCTTAGAAAGATCTGCTGGCTGCCATTAAGAATGACCGGGAGGGAATGCTATGAATTTTGAAATATTATCAGAAATTACGAATATGCACCAGTACGACGAAATAAAAATTATCGGCCAGAACGCTTTTTATCAGGGACAGCCATATCATTTTGCTGCTATGGTGCGAAAAGCAGACCAGGCACAGCTGTTTGTGCTCAGCCTGACAAACCGGGAACAATCCGGGCAGGAAGCAGAACCTTCGCGTCTGCATGGACGTCATGGGCAGAAACAGACGATGCGCCAGCATATGAAAAAACTATCCGGCGGCAGTTTTCCTTTTTTATCGAAATTAAAAACAGACCGTGAGGAGCTGGAGTTTGGTTCTGCTCAAAGCGGCAGTTTAGACGCTGTCAGCCAGGATGATTTAGAAAAGACCCTGCTTTTGGCAAAGCTGATGGATGCCGGCTGGAAACTGCCTGAGAACAGCATTTTTTTCAGCGAAAACTGGAAACATGTGGAATGCCAGCAGTATCAGTTTCAGGTTCCTTCCGCAAAACTGCCGCAGTGGAAGCATGCAAAAGCAGTCTGGCGGCCGGAACCGAGGGAGCATTTTGTTGAAAAGCCAGTGCGGATTTTTATAGATGATGCGCGTACAGCCTCAAAAAACCAGACGCCGATACCATTTTCCATTACAGCCCGGGATGGTACGATGAAGGACGGCATCTGCTATATTAACAGCGTAAAGCGGGAAGATGTCTGGCAGAAGCAAAAGGAATTATTTGAAAACCCGGTTTTTCAAAAGAACGCATCAGGGCATATGACAGCTGAGGATATTGAGAAGATGTGGGAGTTACTGGAACAGAATTGCCCGCGCGGTATGTATTTTGTATGCATAGAATATGAATGTACACTGGATGTAAGCCTGCAGTTTTATGACAGAGCCTATTTAGACTCCGGCTATGATACACATAAGAGTTCTTCATCCATGGTATTTTTAGCAAAACCTGACAGCCCAAAAGGCATGCATGGATTAAAGCTGAAAACATGTGTGATTCAGACGCCGGTGACGGAAGAAACGCGGGACCTGGAAGTGGAACTTTTTGAGGTCTGTGAACAGGTATGTGCGTATGAGCATGAATTATCTATGTGAGAATAAAGGCAGTGGCTGCTGCAAGGTATGAGTGATCCGAACGCCGGGCGGAGACACTTTTTCCTTTTTCTGTTCCGCCTGCGAACAGTAAGAAATGGTGTTAGTATATAAGTGTGGACAAAAAAGTTGAACAGCCTATACGATCAAGTGAAAGAGCAAAGGAGATGTTCAGCATGGCGAAAAACCAAAAATCCTACACTCCGGAATTCAAGCAGCAGATCGTAGATCTGTACAATGCCGGAGGAACCTCGTATCCACAACCAGAACGTGAATATGGCGTAAATCGAAGCACACTCAGCAACTGGGTAAAACAGCTCT
>CAJTVR010000131.1 GCA_910580075.1 uncultured Eubacterium sp.
AAATTAAGAATTTCTAACAGTTCTCCGGAGTCACAGAAAAAGGAAAAAGTTTCTCTTCCCAGCGTTCGAATCATTCATGAACAAACAAACAGTAAAAGAATGCAGAGATTTTGGAAATCAAAGTCTCTGCATTTTTTATTTTTATGCAACAAAAACAGGAAGTCCTCACACTATATATATGTACAATAAAATAGATCTGGCAGATATGAATGTACCCGGGGAGGCATGTGTCATGGATCATTATTTGGAACTGGTAAGGCGGGCCAAAAGAGGGAATGCAGATGCATTTGCAAGTCTTTATCAGGAAATCTACGAGGATTTATACAGGTTCGCTGTTTATACTTTAAAAAATACTGTGGACGCACAGGATGCGGTTAGTGAGACCGTTACGGATGCATTTGCATCCATTCAGTCGCTTCGGGCGGATGAGGCTTTTAAAGGATGGATATTTCGCATTCTGTCCAATAAATGCAAAAAGAAATTAAAAGAGTATGCGGATAGAAATGATGTGTGGTCCGAAGAGCTGGCTGGCCAGCTGGCGGCACCGGATACGATGGCAGATGCGGCGGAGCTGCTGCAGGTCAGAATGCTGTTTTGGGAACTGCAGCCGCTGGACCGTATGATTATTGCAATGCACCTGTTTGCCGGGTACACAGGCAGGGAAATTGCGGGGCTGTTACATATGAATGAGAATACGGTCCGCTCCAGAGAAAGCCGCGCACTCAAAAACATGAGAGATAAGCTGTAATAAGAAAAGCATGCTGATGGTAAACAAAACAGTGTTATCATCAGGTTTTGGATCAGGGAGGGCAGTTTTATGGATGAACGTGAAATGCTGGAAAAAATTGCACAGTCTGCGCAGAATCTGAAAGTGCCGGATGCATTAAAGCCGGAACAGGTACAAAAGCAGCTGAAGAATAACAGACAGCTGAAAGTGCCAGATGCATTAAAGCCGGAACAGGTACAAAAGCAGCTGAAGAATAACAGACAGCCGGAATATAGAACAAAACGTTACCGGTATCAGGCTCTGGCTGCGGCGGCGTGCCTGTGTCTCTGCTTTGGACTGGGCGGCCTGGTTTATCAGAACCATGTAAAAAGCCAGGCACAGTCAGGTTTAAAAGAAGCTGGCACAGATGTGAGCCCGGGAGAGAATCAGACAGATAAGCAGACAGATCACACACAGCTGGCTGATGCGGCAGGGGAACATACGTCAAGGGAAGATACCATAGAAAACGGACTTGGGGAGGCACAAAAGCACACAGACAAGAATCAGATGGAATCTTCGCAAATGAATCCGGCTGGTGAAAAGCCGATGAAAAAAATAGGGAAAATGTACACACTGGCTTCGGATTATGGTGAAGTCTATGACGTTCTGAAAAAAGAAGAACGCATGCAAAAAGAACGCCAGGAGAATATGAAATCTAGTGCCGAAATGGAGGATCAGACCAGTGTAAGCATGGATATGGCTGTAGCGGATAGTGCAGCAGCAAAGACAGAAAGCGTCAGAGAATTTTCTTCTACAAATCTGCAGACAGAGGGCGTCGATGAAAGTGATGTGATCAAAACAGATGGCAGATATATTTATGCAGTGCATAAGAATAATATACAGATACAGGTGCTGGATATTCAAAATGGAATGCCAAAAAAGGCAGCAGTAATCAAGCCGGATCTGAACGAAGATACGGACAGAATCTGTGAACTATATGTGGCTGATGGCAGGCTGACGGTTATAGAGCAGTGTGAAAAAACAGAATTGAAAGAAAAGCACAGTTCTGTGAACAGCGGTCAGGATCATACATCACCACAGGATACAGACCTTCAAGCAAAAAAGAAGGACGCTTTAAAATCTGCCAGCGACCAGGTACAGTATATTGATACACAGGCTGTTACAAAAGCAGTATCTTATGATATTTCAGATCCGGAGAAACCTGTTTTGCAGGATGAATCCATACAGGACGGATGGTACCAGACTTCCCGAAAAATTGGAAACCGGCTGTATCTTGTTACAAATCAGTCTCTGAGCATTACAGATCATATGCAGCGCAAAGAAGCAGTAAAAGAAGATGCTATAGATTTATGGATACCGGCTGTAAACGGCAGAGCAGTCAGTGCAGACTGCATTTACCTGCCAAAAGAAGGGCATGAAGGAATCATGATGTCTTCATTTGATCTGGCAGATCATCATAAGGTACTGGATACAAAACTGCTCATTCATAACCGGGCAAATCTGTATGTAACAAAAAATGTAGTCTATCTTTATTACAGTGAGTATGCAAATGAAGCACTAAAAACAAGGATTGCCCGTTTTGAGCTGGATGCAGGAGGTATGATTCAGGCAAAAGCAGCAGGTACGGTCAAAGGAACAGTTCAGGATACCTTTGCCATTTATGAAAGAGGCAGCTATTTACAGGTGCTTACTTCTGTCACCAGTTCAGACCCATGGGAGAACCGGGTATACGTCCTGGATGAAAATCTGGACACAGCAGGAAAGCTGACAGGCCTGGCGGAAGGAGAGCGGATTTACGCGGCACGGTTTACAGGAGACATTGGATACTTCGTAACTTACCGCAATACAGATCCTCTGTTTACCGTTGATTTTTCAGATCCGCAGCATCCAAAAGTAATTGGAGAGCTGAAAGTGACAGGATTTTCAGACTATCTTCATTTCTGGAGTGATGACAGGATGCTTGGCATCGGTCTGGAAACAAATCCGGATAGCGGGGAAGTGACGGGTGTAAAACTATCCATGTTTGATATTTCAGATCCGGTAAATGTAACAGAAGAGGATAAAATTGTGATAAAAGGGGCACAGGACTGCACTGCAATGCATGACTACAAATCCGTGCTTGTGGATTTAAATAAAAATATCATTGCCCTGATTACAGAAAGCTATCATAACATGTATAAAGAAGACTTTCATATTTTTTCATATAAAAACAGCAGATTTGTCAGCCGGGCAGTAAGACAGCTGGCGGCAGGGAATAAAGACTATGAAGAAAGTACATGGCGCAGTCTGTTTGCCGGGGATACGCTGTATCTGGCCAGCGAAAAGAAAGTCATTGCGTTTGATATGCAGCAGAGCTTTAGCGAAATAGGAAAACTGGTATACTGACAGATATCAGAATAAAAAAACTCCTTTGAAATTTTACATTTAAGGTTGCATTTTGACAGAAACAGAGTAGAATCGATTTAGAGCGTGTTAGCAATACAATTCAGCAGACAGCTCTTTGAATAGCGGGAATGTAAAAAGACACGATATGAGCAGCCTGAAAGCTGCTATCCGGATGGCGGAGGGTTTCAGACACGATATGAACCGCCTGAAAGCTGCTATCCGGATGGCAGAGGGTAACAGACACGCTTTGAGTCACCTGGAAATTTTTTCATTGGAGGTTTTATTTTCATGAGCGGGGGCCGGAAAAACCAGCTTAGTTATTTGTTTTTTGTACTGCTTGCGGTACTTTCTTTTTACGCCGTCTTTTATGATAATGATATAGGGATGGTCGCAGCTTCTTTAAAGAAAATGCAGCTTTCCTATCTGCTGTTTTCTGCGCTGACGGCGCTTGTATTTACTATGATGGAAGGCGTAATGATATGGTATCTGCTGCGTGCGCTGCAGGGAAAAGCAGAATTTATGCATTGTATCCGCTATTCTTTTGTCGGTTTTTTATATTCGGGTATTACACCTTCAGCCACTGGCGGGCAGCCGATGCAGCTTTATCATATGAACCGGGACGGGAACAGCCTGTCTGCCAGCACGGTGGTCCTGATGACAGTAGCACTTGTTTATAAACTGGTGCTTGTGCTGATGGGGCTTGTCATGCTGGTGGCAGGATTTCCTGTACTGAAAGAAAATCTGGGCAGATATCTGGAACTGTTTTATCTTGGAATGTTTTTAAATACAGCACTTGTTGTTATACTGCTGATTGTTATGATTTTTCCCCGTTTTGCAAAAAGCATGCTGCTTGCGGTGGAAAAGCTGCTGGTAAAGACGGGATTACTGAAAAAATCAGATTTCAGACTGTACAAAATTGAGCAGTTTATCAGTAACTATCAAAATGCAGTGCTGTTTCTGATACATAATAAAAAACAGGTGGTTACAGTTATTCTGGCAACGGTTGTACAGCGCTGCCTGGTATTTATTCTGCCGTATATTGTTTACTGCGGATTTGGGCTGCATGGTTCTGATGCAGTTACAATTTTTATGATACAGATGTCTATTTACCTGGCAGTAGATATGCTGCCGCTTCCCGGAGCCCAGGGCATTACGGAGTTAATGTACAGGAGAGCATTTCGGGATGTTTTTACACTTGAATTTGTAGTACCGTCGATGTGCGTCTCCAGGGGAATCAGTTTTTATTTCCTTTTATTTTTCAGCATTGCGGTATGTATCATTCATCATATTCGTTTCAGGATGAACAGAAAGTAAAGTTTCTGGCGTTCTGGAAGGAATGGAGAAACGCAGAGCAGAAAATAAGAACAGGCATATAGTGAAAAAGGGTATGCATATGATATAATGTTTTTCAAAAAGCCGGAAATGCTGAAAAATAAGCATTTCCGGCTTTTTCTGTTTCTAGTTTGTTTCTAGTTCAGCGCAAAAGTTCAACCGTTTCCCGCAGCTGTTTCAGGGTTTTATGATTGTATACCCGGTTCCCCACGTCCTTTGACTTGTGACCCATCAGCAGGTCAATACACTTCCTGTTTCCCCCGGCATTGTCAAGGTTTGTTTCAAAAGTGTGCCTTGCTTCATGGGGTGTTTTATTAGCGCCGATCTTCTCCATGACACTGTTCCAAAATTCATAGTATTTGGATTGTGACAGCTTTTTTCCCTGATAACTGAACAGATACGGATCGCCCTGCTGGATCCTCTTTTCAATGTACGGCCAGATCCGGGAATGTATGGGAACAATCCTACTTTTACCGGAAGCAGTTTTCACACCGCCTTGAAGATACTTTTCATCCGTGTTCACGTGTTCAGTTTTCATGTTCAGTAATTCAGTGAGCCGGAACCCGGTATAAATGTAGATCAGAACCGTGTCAGTCCATTCCTGATCCGCTATCTTCCAGAGGGCATCCACCTGTTCCACAGTAAAGGGTTCCCGTTTGGTGTCAGGTATCGGCGGGGCCGTGGTTATCTGTGAATACATTTTGTCAATGATATTCATTTCAAAGGCGAAGCGGTCAAGGTGTCCAAACAGATTTTTTATAGCCCACTGGGTAGAATATCCTTTTCCGCAGCTGTCAATGCAGTCCTGCATCTGATAGGCTTTCAAACTGCGGTATTTCAGGCCGTAATATTTGGAACAGTGCTTGAAAGCAGATTTCAGGGAACTTTGCGTTGAGGTTCCAAGTTTAGGGGCCTTTATTTTCAGCCAGCGTTGATATAGAACCGCAAGCGTGACCTTTTCCCGATCAATTTCCCACGGGCTATTGTTGTACTGGGCCAGAAGGATCAGGGCTTCCGTTTTGGTGGGCGCATATCCCACAGGGGCCTGTTTTGCATTTCCTTCTGCATCGTACACAGTGACCTTGACCACATAGGGCCTTGATCGCTTGCCTGATAGTTTGGTTACGCAGCCGTAACCGTTCGGATTGCGTTTTGACATAAAAAATCATTCCTTCCTGCATTGTGAAATACAGAATGAAATGGTATAATAGCCATTGGAGTGCTGATCATTTCATTCTGTAAATGGTTAGTGACTGGAACGCTGGAAGCGCCAACTTTCAGCGTTCTATTTATTTTAGCGGTTACACATGGTTACGGTTGGTTACACTTGCGGTTACGGTTAAAAACCTTGATTTTACGGGAAAGTTACGGTTGACACGGTTAAATTCCCATCTGCTTGAATATTTCAATTTTTCAATACACTTTTATTATATTCAGTGTATAAAAAGAAAAATATATAGTAGTAGGGGCTTTAACCGTAACCATGTGTAACTCGTGACCGGAAACCATTGAAAATACAGCGTTTTCAGCGGTTACGGTTGAAGTATTTCAAGCGTGACCAACTGTAACCATGACATGACCGTTAAAAGTCAATTTTGATAACATTTCCATGTATGCCGGTTATACGGCTTTTTCTTTTTTCCTATCTGGAACAGTATTTTGCGGGTTGCTGTGTAAGTTGCTTATAAGGTCAAAGGCCAGCTTGCGCCCGTTTTCGTTCATTTCCAGATACATTTTTACAACTGAATAGGCTTTCTTCCCATAGCACCTATTGATCAGATCACATATTTCAACTTCCTGTTCTAGCTGCTGGCGATCTATTTCCATTGGGACATCATGCCCCATGAGCCACGCAACATTAACAGAAAGTGCTTTTGCCAATTTGTAAAGAGCATCTTGCATTGGTTCATATTTTCCATTTTTATACTGGCTGATCTGTGCTTTTGGAAGTCCTGATTTTTCAGCAAGGTCTATTTGCCGCATCCCCCGGATTTCCATAGCAGCGATCAGCCTGTTTCTAAATGTATCAGACATTTTTTTATTGTTCTCCCTTCCTGATATTTCACCTATATTATAAAGCAAAGTTAAGTGTTTTTCAACTGAACTTGAAAAAAAGTTAAGAAATCTTAAAAAAAGTGTTGACGGCTAATTTTTTTGATGGTACTATTGACATGAAGTTAAGACTTCTTAACTTCAAACAAACACTTAACTGCAACAAAAATCACAAAGAAAGGCGGTCAGATATATGACAATAGAAAAAATTTATGAAATAGGCTTGATCAAGGATGATACAGAAATATTCATTCGTCAGGGTGAGGGCTTCCATGTACTTGCACATGGTAACTGGTATCAGGATAATGTTCTGAATCATATGCACCATGAAGTTGAATCTTTCACATGGCAGGATGACAATAAACTTTATATAGACGTGAAATAGCCGAAACGGGCAATAAGCCCGTCATGCGGGGTTGACTTCCCGTGTCTGATGATGGCAGGTCATTCAGTATAGTCAAATAAACAGTAGCAGTCTTTTTATAAACATTGTCTATTGTATGTCGGTCAACAAGTTTTCGCCCGGTTTTTAATGTGAAAACGGGGTAGCGGTTCAAGGGAACCAACGCTTGAAAAATCCCTTTGTTGGATAGCAAGTTTGCAGGTTTTAGGGTGAAATCTGATAGGGCAAGACACGCCTGACTGTTTCAACGTGTGCTGACAATAGACAATTTTTATAAAAGGGCTGCTAATGTCCAGAAGGGAGTGAAAGAAACTGGAATTTATACGGGATGTGGACTGTACCAAAGACACACCTGTGATACTGGGGATTGAAAATAAACCAGTATACGGTTCAGGGTATAGAGTACAGCCCAAAATTGAAGGAAGAACAGATAGTGAACATTTCAAGAAAATATTTCTTCCTGAACTTCTACCACTGGAAGAATACGATCTAATCGTGGTGTTATTATCTGGCGGCAAAGATAGCGTTGCCTGTCTTTATAAGCTACTGGAACTAGGAGTTCCAAAAGAAAAAATTGAATTGTGGCATCACGATATAGACGGCGGGCATCCGTCAAGGCGTATGGACTGGCGCTGTACTCAAAATTATGTTAAAGCCCTTGCAGAAGCAGAAGGGATCCGGCTGCGGGTATCATACCGGATCAATGGTTTTTTCGGTGAATTGTACCGCATAGGCGCATCTGAACCGGTGGAATGGGTGGATCCTGATACTGGGGAAATAAAACAATGTAAGTTGTCCCCTAATTATTTAAAATGTCAGGAACTAAAAGAACAGGCTACTGAAAAGATGGAAGAACTTTTGAAAGAATATGGCTACAGAATGAAGTTTCCGGCAAAATCTTCTGATCTGTCTCGCCGCTGGTGTAGTGCATATCTAAAAATCATGGTTGCGGGTTCAGTAATTAGTAATCTTGACCAACTGGGAGAATTGGAAAAACTGGGCGGTAAACGTCACAAGTTCCCTGCAAAAAGCGGAACCCATCAAGGGCGCTGGTGTAGCGGAAATTTGAAAGCAGCCGTTCAGGATAGCGTAACAGCGAACGTTCAGGAAATCAGGCGTGACAAAAAGATTTTGATTGTTTCAGGTGAACGCCGTGGAGAATCGGCAGGTAGATCAAAGTACAACGAGATAGAAATACACCGTACCAACGCCGAAGCAAAATCACACAGAACTGTTCATTTATGGCGGCCAGTAATTGACTATTCTGAAAAAGATGTGTGGGAAGTTTTAAAACGTCATAAGGTGAACCCGCATCCATGTTATAGGATCGGCTGGAATAGGTGCAGCTGTGCCATGTGTATATTTTCCACTCCGCCGTTATTTGCAGGTATTAAAGAATTATTTCCTGATGAATATGCAGCGTTGCGGAAGGATGAACAAATACTAGGGTTTACATTGGATAATAAAAAGAACCTTGATGAATTTGTGGGTTGTGCAAAGTCCTGTGTTTATCATGGTGATAAGAAAGCACTGAAATCTATTCTGACAGGAGAATTTTCAGTAAATGACATTTTTGTAAAAGGTCAATGGATGTATCCTGCGGGAGCGTTTCACGGTTCAGAAGGTGGGCCGTGCTAGAAAGGATGGTGAACAATGAAGCATATAGAAGTCGCATGGATCGAACAAATTTTGACTTTTGATGATCCGCACGAAGTTCAAAGCTATCTGGACGAACTGGACAGCAAAGGAATCCAGTATTCTGTGATAAAGCGTGAAATGTCAATGCTGCGGATCCGGAAGCAATACAACAAAAATACACTTTTAAGAAAGGGGTAAAAGAATGTTTGATTATTCTAAATTAAAAGGAAAAATCAAAGAAGTTTTTGGAACACAGTCAGCTTTTGCAAAAGCGATGGGGCTGTCTGGTGTTTCATTATCTTCAAAACTGAATAACATTACACATTTTACACAGGTAGAGATCAATCGGGCCTGTGAACTGCTTTCAATACCGGTTGAATTTATACCTGTATATTTTTTTACGGAAAAAGTTAAGAGTTCTTAACTGGAAAGGAGTGAAGTTAATGTTTGCAGAGAATTTGAAAGAGATCATGACCAGAAAGAAAGTCAGCGGTGCAGTACTGGCAAGGAAAACCGGGTATAGCAAAGCGGCGATCAGTCAGTATGTGAACGGGATCAATGTCCCTTCACAGGAACGTGTGGAAGCTATCGCTGCGGTGTTGGGTGTGACGGTGGAAGAACTGACCGCTGCACCTGTTCAGAAGCCTACAGCGCCGCCGTGTAAGTGTACTGTTCAGCCGTATGTTCAGCAGAAAGTCACGTTGACCTGTAAGGAAGCCGCTACCCTGCTTCATAAACATGAAAGCTATGTCAGAAAAGGGTTAAGGGAAGGACGGCCCGGTTTTGAATACGGTTCAGCAGTCAAGACTTCCGGGAAATGGTCATATTGCATTTATGCTAATAAGTTCACAGAGATAACCGGGATCCCGGTAAATGTTTGAGAAAGGATAGAAGAAAAATGGGTGAAGGAATCAAAGGTTATAAAGTATTTAATTCTGACTGGACGTGTAGGGGCTTTCAGTATGAAGTAGGGAAAATATTTGAAGAAGATGTTACACCTTCCTGTTGTGACAGAGGCTTTCACTTTTGCCTGAAAGCGTCAGACTGCTTCAATTATTACAAGTTCTGTTCGGATAATAAAGTGGCAGAAGTTGTTGCTTTAGGGGATGTGGATTATGCAGATGCCAATACAAAATGCTGTACCAACAGGATTCGCATTGTCCGTGAAATACCGTGGGATGAAGTCTTGCGGATCGTGAACGAAGGAAAAGATTGCACTGGACTCTGCAACACCGGGAACCGGAACACCGGGAACCGGAACACCGGGAACCGGAACACCGGGAACCGGAACACCGGGGACTGGAACACCGGGGACTGGAACACCGGGGACCGGAACACCGGGGACTGGAACACCGGGAACCGGAACACCGGGAACCGGAACACCGGGAACCGGAACAC